>WGAH01000511.1 GCA_015489145.1 Deltaproteobacteria bacterium | reverse complement strand
GGCCGCACGCTCGCCCGCGCTCCACCACCGCCAGGCGCGTCCCGTCCGGCGACCAGGCGGCGAAGGCGTCGGCGCGGCGGCTCGCGCGGGCGAGCGTGCGGCCCGTGCCGTCGAGGACCCGGCCGCCCCAGAACAGCGCGTCGGCGGCGGGGCTCCAGGCGGGCCAGCGGCCGGGGAGGTCGACGCCGCGCGCCTCCCCGGAGGTCGCCTCCACCAGGATCAGCGCCCCGGCGTCGTCGGAGAGGGCCGCCACCGCGCCGTCCCGCGACCAGGCGGCGGCGTTGGAGGGGCGCTCGCCCCAGGCCCGGAGCAGCTCGACGGCCTCGCCGGTCACCAGGTCCACGGCGAGGAAGCGCACGGCTGGGGGCACCGCCGGGGGGTCGCTGTAGAGCGGGGCGACGAAGGCCGGCAGGACCGGGTGGGGGGCGGCGGCGAGCCAGCCCCAGGTCGGGTCGGCGTCGGCCCGGGCCAGGGGGACCACCGGCGTCCACTCCGCCAGGCGCTCGGCGCGGCGGCCGTCGAGGCGGTCGACGGCGAAGCGCGTGAGCACGCCGAAGCGCGAGGGCTCGGCCGAGGCCTCGACGGCGACGGCGACCCGGTCGGGCAGGAACCAGCGCGCGGCGAGGGCGGGACCCGGCGCGGGCCAGGGCCGGGCCGCGCCGGAGTCGGGGTCGACGCGGCGCACGGCGCCGTCGGGGTCGACCACCAGGAGCGAGCGGGCGGGGGCCCAGTCGACGAAGGCGGCGGGGATCGCGAGGTCGCGGGCGGGGCCGCCGGCGGCCGGCACGAGGTGCAGGGAGGCGTCGGCGACGAAGGCCAGGGTCTCGCCGTCGGCCGACCAGGCGACGGCGCCGGGGCGCGCCGGGACGGAACGGGCCAACGTCTCGGCCCGGGCGACGGGGGCGGCCAGGATGGCGGCGAGGAGGAGGTGCACGGCGGGGTCCGTCGTCGGGACCCGCATCCCATAGCGCCGGCGGCCGGCCCGCGCCCCTGCTTCCGGTCACGATGCGGCGACAACGGGGGCGGCGGGGGTGCCGGCGGGCCGGGTTCCGGGTAGACCGGCGGGCCCGAGGAGGTCCCATGCTCGCGCCTTCCGCCCCCGACGCCGCCCTTCCGCGCCTCGACGGCGAGGCCCTCGCGGAGGCGGCCCGCACCGATCCCGACGGCCTCGCGCGCCTCGTCGACGAGCACGACGCCGTGATCGCCTGGTTCGCCCAGCCCTCGTGCAGCATCTGCACCGTGCTCCAGCCCCAGGTGGCCGAGCTGGCGGCGCGCCGCTTCCCCCGGGCGCGCTTCGCCGTTCTCGACGTGGCCGCGCACCCCGAGGCGATCCACCGGCACCGCATCCTCGCCGCCCCCACCGTCGTCGCGTGGTTCGGCGGCCGCGAGTGGGTACGCCTCGGCCGCGGCTTCGGCCTGGTCGAGCTGGAGCGCGCCCTCGCCCGGCCCTACGCCTTGTGCTTCGGCGAGGGCTGAGCGGGGGAAATCGGCGCCTTCCGCGGGCGGAGGCCGTCGGTTTCCTCGCCGCGGTGCCGGTGTTGAAACTCGACCGCTGGTCGAGAATAAGAAACTGATCCAGGTCGCACAAGAAGCGTGTGCTTCCGGCGCGCATGACACTATGGTTCCCTTCCCCCCCGGAACGAGGAACCCCGCATGGCCGAGGCCTTGTACGCCTCCTCTGAGTCGGTTCTCGACTGGATCGCGAACCAGGGTTCAACACGCGCGGTGATCGCGCCCCGGCAGGGCGACGACGGGGCCATTCGCTACGAGCCCCTCGAACCCGGCGACCGGGAGGCCGCCCGGGGGGTGCTCGCGCTGGCGGGGCCCTCGCTGCTGCCCCCGGGCAAGCTGTTCAGCCCGCCGGGCGAGGTGCTGTTCACCTGGGGGCCGGCCGAGGACGGTTCCTTTCGGGTCGAGCCGCGCCTCGACCGCGCGCCCCGCCTGCTCGCCGGCGTCCATCCCTGCGACCTCCGCGCCATCCACCTCATGGACCGGGTGCAGGCCGACGGCAACCCGGACCCGCACTACCTCGCCCGCCGCGAGGCCACCGCCATCGTCGGCCTGGCCTGCTCCGAGCCGTGCTCGGAACGCTGCTTCTGCGAGGCGATGGGCTCCCTCGACCACCACGAGGGCGCCGACGTGATGCTCGCCGCCGTGGACGGGCGCATCCTCGCCCACGCCCGCACCCCCCTCGGGGTCTCGCTGCTCGCCGACCTCGCCGGCGAGCCCTGCGCCGACCCGGAAGCCGCCTGGGCGCGCCACCGCGCCGCCCGACCCGAGCCCTTCGGCCGCGCCCTCCCCGGTTCCCGCGAGGCCCTGGGCCGGGCCACCACCGCCGCCTGGAGCGACCCGGTCTGGACGCGCCACACGGAGGCCTGCCTCGCCTGCGGCACCTGCAACCTCGTCTGCCCTACCTGCTACTGCTTCGACACCCGCGACGAGATCGACGTGGCCCACCCGGGCTGCGGCGAGCGCTGCCGCGACTGGGACGGCTGCATGTTGCCCGGCTTCGCCGCGGTGGCCGGGGGGCACGACTTTCGCCGGGACCTCGCCGCCCGACAGCGCCACCGGGTGAACCGCAAGTTCGCCTACCTGCCCGCCGCCCACGGCGACGCGAGCTTCTGCGTCGGCTGCGGGCGGTGCGGAGCCCAGTGCACCGCGAACATCGACATCTTCGACATCGCCCGGGACCTCCTCGCCGGGAGCCCCGACGATGCGCCCGAGGCGGAGGTGAGCGCATGACGAACGCCGCGGTGGACCCGAGCCTGTACCTCCCGCGCCCGGCGCGCATCGTCGAGACCTTCCCGCTCACCGCCCAGGAGCGCTACTACAAGGTCGCCCTCGGAACCCCCCTCGGCCACCGGCCGGGGCAGTTCGTCATGCTCTCCCTCCTCGGCATCGGCGAGGCGCCGATCTCGATCTCCTGCCCGCCGCGGGACGACGACCTCCTCGAGATGGTCATTCGCGAGGCCGGCAGCCTGACGCGCGCGATCGCGCGATTGGGGGAGGGCGACTGGATCGGGGTGCGCGGACCCTTCGGGAGCGGCTTCGACCTCGACGATTTTCGCGGTCAGGACGTGATCTTCGTCGCCGGTGGCCTGGGGCTGGCCCCCCTGCGATCCCTCATCGAGGCCCTGCTCGCCGACCGAGGCGCCTACGGGCGCATCACCATCCTCAGCGGCAGCCGCACGCCGGCGGCCGAGCTCTACCGCGACCGCCTGGCGGCCTGGTCCGAGGTCGAGGGGGTCGAGGTGATCCGCCTGGTCGACCGCACCGAGCACCAGCCCTGGAAGGGTCGCGTGGGCCTCGTCACCGAGCCGATCCCCGACCTCGCCATCGACCCGCGCCGCACGGTGGCCGCCCTGTGCGGGCCGCCGGTCATGTACAAGTTCACCGCCCTGGCTCTCGCCCGCAAGGGCTTGCGCCCCGAGCGCATCTTCGTCGACCTCGAGCGCCGGATGCGCTGCGGGGTCGGCAAGTGCGGCCACTGCCAGATCAACCACGTCTACTGCTGCCAGGACGGGCCGGTGTTCCGGCTCTCCGAGCTGTCCGGCCTGCGGGAGGCCCTCTGATGCGTCCGCGAATCGCCTTCTTCGACTTCGCGAGCTGCGAGGGCTGCCAGCTCGCGATCCTCAACTGCGAGGACCGGCTCCTCGACCTCCTCCAACTCGTCGACATCGTGGAGTTCCGCGAGGCCCTCTCCGAAAAGGGCGCCCGCTACGACGTGGCCTTCGTCGAGGGCAGCATCCACCGCGAGATCGACGCCGAGCGCCTGCGCGACATCCGGGCGCGCTCCCGGCTGCTCGTCGCTCTCGGCGCCTGCGCGAGCACCGGCAACGTGCAGGCCGCCGCCAACGCGCTGTCGCCGGCCGAGAACTTCGCCCGGGTCTACGGCGAGGCGGCGCGCAACCGCGTGCAGGCCGACCGGCGCCACTGGCCGCTGTGGGCCCACACCCGCGTCCGACCCATCGAGGAGGTGGTCGAGGTCGACCACCACCTGCGCGGCTGCCCGGTGGTGCCGGAGGAGTTCCTGCGCTTCCTCGGCCACGTCCTCGCCGGCACCCGCCCGATGGAGCGCCCCCACGCCGTCTGCACCGAGTGCAAGGCCGCGGGCGTGCGCTGCGTCTTCGAGCGGGGCGAGACCTGCATGGGGCAGGTGACCTGGGCCGGGTGCCGGGCGATCTGCACGCGGCAGGGCTACCGCTGCGACGGCTGCCGCGGGCTGCTGCCCGACGCCAACCTCGCCGCCCACCGGCGGGTGCTGCGCGAGCACGGCCTCGACGACGAGGCCATCGACGCCCGCTACGACCTGTTCTGCGCCGCCGGCCGCCAGGCCATCGAGGAGGGGCCGCTGTGAGCCAAGGCACCTGGACCGTCAAGGTCGAGCACGTCACCCGCGTCGAGGGGCACGGCAGCATCCGGATCGACGTCCGGGACGGCTCGGTTCGCGAGGTGGAGCTCCACATCGTCGAGGCCAACCGCTTCTTCGAGAGCTTCGTGCGCGGCATGGGACCCGCCGAGATCCCCTGGGTGGTCAGCCGCGTGTGCGGCATCTGCTGCGTCGGCCACCAGCTCGCCGCCACCAAGGCCGTCGAGGCGGCCCTCGGCATCGAGCCCTCGGCGCAGACCGTGCGGCTCCGGCGGCTGCTCAACCTGTCGCAGTTCATCCAGAGCCACGTCCTGCACGTGTTCTTCCTGGCGGTGCCCGATTTTCTCGGGGCCCCGAGCGTGCTGCCCCTGGCCCGCACCCACCCCGACACGGTGCGCCGCGCCCTGCGCCTCAAGAAGCTCGCCAACGACTTCACCGCCGTCTTCGGCGGGCGCACCCTCCACCCGATGACCGGCACCGTCGGCGGGTGGCGCAAGCTGCCCGACCTCGACGCGGTGGCCGACATCCGCCGGCGGCTGGTCGAGGCGCTGCCCGAGCTCGAGGCCGCCGTCGCCACCGTCGCCGAGCTGCCCCTGCCCGACTTCGAGCGCGAGACCGAGTACGTGTCGCTGTGGCACCCGGACCGCTACGCGCTGTACGACGGCGAGGTCTACAGCTCGGACACGAAGGGGACGGCGCCGGTCTCGAGTTACGAGAGCATCTGCAACGAGTACGCCGTCGCCCGCTCCACCAGCAAGCGCTCCCGCTGGCACCGCGACAGCTACATGGTCGGGGCCCTCGCCCGGGTGAACAACGCTTTCGACCGCCTGCGCCCCGAGGCCCGGGAGGTCGCCGAGCGTCTGGGCCTGCGGACGCCCTGCTTCAACCCCTACGCCAACAACGCGGCGCAGGTCGTCGAGATCGCGCACTGCTTCCACGAGAGCCTCGCGCTCCTCGACGAGGTGCTCGGCGAGGGGCTCGTCCCGGAGGAGCCGGTCGCCGGGACCCCAGGCGGGCGCGGCGTCGGCGCGGTCGAGGTGCCCCGGGGCATCCTGTTCCACGACTACAGCTTCGACGCGGACGGCCGCTGCGTCGCGGCCAACGCGGTGATCCCCACGAGCCAGAACGTCGCTTCCATCGAGGACGACATGCGCGCCTTCGCGCCCCGCATGGTGAAGGAGATGTCCCGCGAGGACGTGACGCTCCACCTCGAGATGCTGTTGCGGGCCTACGACCCCTGCATCTCGTGCTCGGTGCACATGCTCGACGTGCGGTTCGAGGGATGAGGCTCGCCGAAGACGCCGCCCCCACCGGCGAGGTCGCGACTCGCCGGGCGGTCCTCGTCGGCCTCGGCACCCGCGCGAGCGGCGACGACGCGGTGGGCCTCGAGCTCGCCCGGCGGGTGGCCGACCGGGTTTCCCTGGCCGTCGAGTTGTGGGAGGCGCGGGACCCGCTGGACTTCGCCGCCGGGCTGCTCGAGATCGACGCGCCGGTGCTGCTGGTGGACGCCGCCCGCCTCGGCCTGGCGCCGGGGCGCTGGCGGGCCTTCGACGCCGAGGAGGCCCGCCTCGGGCTCGCCCGCCACGCCGTGTCCACCCACGGTTTCGGGCCGGCCGACGGCCTGCGCCTCGCCCGGGAGCTCGGCTACCGGCACCGGGTGCGCGTGTTCGCCGTGGAGCCCTTCGACGTGACGCCCGGGCGCCTCGACCTCAGCCCCGACCTGGCCGCCCGTCTCGACGCCCTCGCCGACGCCTTGGCGGCCGAGGCGGAGGCGATGGCGGCGCCGGCCGGCGGGAAGGTGGCGGTCACCGTCGCCCTGGAGGGCCGGGTCCAGGGGGTGGGCATGCGGCCGACCCTGGTGCGGCTCGCCCGGGCAGCCGGCCTCGGCGGCGAGGTGGCGAACCGCGCCGGCTCGGTGCGCCTGCGCGTCGAGGGCGAGCGCGCGGAGGTGGAGGCCTTCCTGGCGACGCTGCCGGGACGCCTGCCGCCGATGGCCCGCCTCGACGCCCTGCGGCGGGTCGCCGAGGAGCCGGTGGCGCGCCCGCGACCCTTCCGGGTGGCGCCCTGCGAGGACGACGCCCGGCCCGCGCCGGTGGTGCCGCCGGACCTGGCGCCCTGCCCGGCCTGTCTCGCCGAGGTGCGCGACCCGGCGAGCCGTCGCTTCGGCTACCCCTTCACCACCTGCACCGACTGCGGGCCCCGGGCCACGGTGGTCGAGGGCACCCCCTACGAGCGCGCCCGCACCACCCTGCGCGCCTTTCCCCTCTGCCCGGACTGCGCCCGGGAGTACGCCGACCCGGCCGACCGGCGCTTTCACGCCGAGACCCTGGCCTGCCCGCGTTGCGGCCCCCGCCTGCGCCTGCTGGACGGCGCCGGCCGCCCACTGCCCGGCGCAGGGGATCGCCGGGCGCGCGCCGCCCTCGCCTCCGGGGCCGTCGTCGCCCTGCGCGGGGTCGGCGGCTTCGCGCTGGTGGCCGACGCCCGGGACCGCGCCGCCCTGGCCCGCCTGCGCGCCGCCAAGGCCCGGCCCCACAAGCCCCTGGCGCTCCAGGCCGCCTCCCTCGCGGCGGTGGAGCGCGCCTGCGTCGTGGACGATGCGGCCCGCGAGGCGCTGCGATCCCCGGCGGCCCCCATCGTGCTCCTGCCCCGAAAGCCGGGCGCGGACGGCCTTCCCGTGGACCTGCTCGCCCCGGACACCGACACCCTCGGCGTCATGCTGCCGGCCTCGATCCTCCACGACCTGCTGGCCCGGCCCCTGCCCGGCGACCCGACGCCGGCCCTCGACTGGTTGGTGGTCACCAGCGGCAACCGTCGCGACGAGCCCATCGCCATCGACGACGCCGGGGCGCTCGCGGCGCTCGGCTTCGCCGACCTCCTCCTCACCCACGACCGCCCCATCGCCCGCCGCGCCGACGACTCGGTGGCGATGCCGGTGGCCGGTGGGATCACCGTGCTGCGGCGGGCCCGGGGCCACGCCCTCGACCCGATCGCCCTGTCGCGCCCGCTGGACCGGCCGGTGCTCGCGATGGGGGCCGGCCTCAAGAACACCGTCGCCGTCGGTGTCGGTGACCGGGCGGTGCTCTCGGCCCACGTCGGCTCGGTGGACGAGCCGGCGACCCTCGACGCCTGCGAGGCGGCGGCCCGGGACCTCCTCGACCTCCTCGGCGTGAAGCCGGCGGCGGTGGCGGTGGACGCCCACCCGGACCTCGCCTCCACCCGCCTGGGGGAGCGCCTGGCCGGCGAGCTGGGCGTGCCGGTGGTTCGCGTGCAGCACCACCGCGCCCACGCCCTCGCCTGCCTGGGCGAGCACGGCCGCGAGTCGGGCCTGGCCCTGGCCTTCGACGGGGTGGGGCTGGGG
>WGAH01000510.1 GCA_015489145.1 Deltaproteobacteria bacterium | reverse complement strand
TGCCTGCCCAGCGCGGCGATTCGTCCCCGCTCCTCCCGCGGTAGACGCGGCATCCTGCCCCGTCATCCGTCGGCTCTTCCCTCTCCACGAGGCCGGCCCGAGCCCCCCGCTCCTCCCGCGGTAGACGCGGCATCCTGCCGCGTCATCCGTCGGCTCTTCCCTCTCCACGAGGCCGGCCCGAGCCCCCCGCTCCTCCCGCGCTTCCGGCGGCTCGGGCCCGGTTCGGGGTCGGCCCCGGCGCGTTCGCGAGGCCGAGCCGGGCCGCCCGCCGGCGCGTCTCCGCGGCCATCTCGTCGGTCACCGCGTACCAGTTCACGCCGCCGCAGGTGGCGCAGACGCCCTCGAAGCGGCCGGCGAGGTGGTCGAGGCGTCGCCGGGTGGCCGCCGCCCCCTCCCACAGGGCGTCGAAGCGGTGCTCCGCCAGCGAGCCGAGGTCGGTCTCGCCCCGGAGGTCGGCGCAGCACATCACGAGGTGGCCGTCGTGGCGGATCACCGGGGTCAGCCAGAGGGCGGCGCAGGGGCCGCGCTCGCCGTCGTGGCCGTCGTCGCGCTGCCAGGGCCGGCGCTCCCAGACCTTCACCTCGACCGCGCCGCGCCGCCCGGCCCGGACCCCGGCGGCGGCCAGGGCCCGCTCGTAGACCCGGTCGGCGGCGGCCTGCCCGGCCGCGCCCCCGCCCACGCTGAGGCGCTTGAACAGCACCTCGTCGTGCCAGTCCCCGCCCTGGCAGGCCACCAGGTCGCCCCAGTAGGCGAGGAAGGGCCCGACCTCGTGGGCGTTGGCCGCCTGCACGACGAACTGGAACTGCACGTTCAGCTTGCAGGCGGGCCCGCGCCTCCGCCGCCTGCGGAGCAGCATCCGGGCGTGGTCCCGGGCGAGGGCGAAGGCGTCGCGCCCCTTCACGCGGGCGTAGGTCTCCGCGGTGGCGGCGTCCAGCGACAGGACGACGAGCAGCGGCGGACCGCCGGGCGCCGAGGCGGCGTCGAGCAGCCCCTCGATCGTCGGCCCGGCGAGGCGCAGGGCGTTGGTGTCCACCCGCAGGTAGCCGACGCGGCCCGCGAGGCGGCGGGCGGCCAGCGCCACCATGTCGGCGAGCCCGGGGTGCAGGGTGGGCTCGCCGAGCCACTGGAAGATCAGGTGGTCGAGGCGGACGTCGGCGGCGACCAGGCCCTCGACGATGCGCGCCCAGAGCGCCGGGTCCATCGCGCCTTTCGGGACCGCGTGAACCGTCTCCCAGCCCTCGGCGTGAGGCGCGCACATGGCGCAGGCGAGGTTGCACCGATCGGTGGGCTCGACCTGGAGGACGGGACGCACCCCGCCATCCTATCCGGCTCCGTGCCAGCGACCGCCCACGCGGCTATGAAGGTCCGACCACGACGGATCCACGCCGCCGACGAGCGGCGACCGAGGAGCCCATGCGCGCGTTTCCGTTCCTCACCGCGGCGGTGGTGGCGGCCTGGTCGGCGGGCCTGGCCGGCTGCCGCAACGCCTGCCAGGACCTCTGCAAGGAGATGGCCGACTTCGCCGAGGAGTGCGGCCAGACCGTGAGCCGCGACGACCTCCGCGCCTGCTACGAGGCCAACAGCCGCAAGGCCCTCGCCGAGGGCGGCAGCGACACCGCCGGGGACGCCTACGACGTGGCGACGTGTCGGGATGTCGCCGGCAAGCTGCGCGAGGAGTGGACCTGTGACGACATCGCGCCGTACTTCGACAAGGGCGGCAGCAAGCCCGCCGACACCGGCTCCGACACCGGTGCCTGAGGTGGCCGGCGCCGTTGACCCTCGGGCCGCTTCCCGCGTAGGCTTCGGAGGTCGCCCCGCCGGCCGAGGCCGCGGCGCGACCGCGCGGCCCCACCCCCCGGAATGCCCCTGATGCCCGGCGTCCAGCCCGACACGAGCCGACCGGCCGGATCCAGCGGGATCCGCACCAACTTCCAGCCCGAGCGCTTCGGCCGCTACTACCTCCTCGACCGCGTGGCCACCGGCGGCATGGCCGAGGTCTTTCGCGCCAAGACCTTCTCGGAGGCCGGATTCGAGAAGCTGCTGGTGATCAAGCGAATCCTCCAGCACCTCTCCGGCAACGAGGAATTCGTCGAGATGTTCATCGACGAGGCGAAGATCTCGTCGGAGCTGCACCACCCCAACATCGTCCAGATCTACGACTTCGGCCGGGAACGCGACAACTACTACATCGCGATGGAGTACGTCGAGGGGCGCGACGTCAAGAACATCCTGCGCCGCCTCGCCGAGCGCCGCCGCGTCATGCCCCCGGAGTACGCCGCCTACATCGCCCACGAGGTCGCCCGCGGGCTCGACTACGCCCACACCAAGACCAACCTGCGCGGCGAGCCGATGAACATCGTCCACCGCGACGTGAGCCCGTCGAACGTGCTCGTCGGCTTCCGGGGCGACGTCAAGCTCGCCGACTTCGGCATCGCCAAGGCCGAAAACACCCTCTACGACACCAAGGCCGGCGTGCTCAAGGGCAAGTTCGAGTACATGAGCCCCGAGCAGGCCCGCGGCGAGGAGGTCACCCCGCGCTCCGACGTGTTCTCGGCCGGCATCGTGCTGCACGAGATGCTGACGGGGCGGCGGCTGTTCAAGACCGACTCCGACGTCAAGACCCTCGAGCGCATCAAGGCCGCCGACGTGCGCCCGCCGAGCGCCGTCAACCCGTCGGTGCCCCGGCGCCTCGACGAGATCGTCATGCGGGCCCTGGCCCGCGACCCGGCCGACCGCTTCCCCGACGCCCGGGCCTTCCAGGCCGCCCTGCACGACTTCCTCGCCCCGGCCACCCCCGACGTGGTGCGCGAGAGCCTGTCCTTCTTCCTCGGCGAGCTGTTCGAGGAGGACATCCTCGCCGACCGGCAGCGCCTCGAGGCCGCCACCGCCCTCGCCCAGCAGATGCACGAGGAGGGCCCGCCGCCGGGCGAGCGCGAGTGGGAGTCGGCCACCGGCGCCTCGGCCACCCTCGCCACCCGCCCGGCCCGGTGGCCCATGCTGCTCGCCGGCGTGATCCTCGCGCTGATCGTCGCGGTGGCGGCCCTGCTGCTCGTGCTCCGCCTCCAGCCGGAGCCCGCCGCGCCCCCCGCCGAGGTGGCGACCACCGGCCAGCTCCACCTCCTCGTGCGCCCGGCCGTCGCGGCGCGGGTCTTCCTCGACGGGCAGGAGATCGGCCCCCTGGAGGACGGCTCCCTCGTCTGGAACGACGTCCCCGCCGACACCGACGTGAAGCTCCGCGTCGAGGCCGACGGCTACGAGCCCTTCGAGGACACGGTGCGCGTGGCGGCCGGCGAGCGCCTGCGCCTGCCGGTGCGCCTGCAGGAGAAGCCGGAAGA
>WGAH01000509.1 GCA_015489145.1 Deltaproteobacteria bacterium | reverse complement strand
GCATCGGGGCTCCGGCTGGGGGACGCGGCGGGGCGGCTATCGCCGAACAGGGAGAGCTGCACACCGCCGCGCCGGCGCGCCGGGGCCGCGCTCGCCGGCCAGGGGCCCGGCAGCACGCGGCGAACCGGCGGAAGCTCGGGGGCCCGCACCTCGTAGCGCACCGACCCGGCCGGGGCGGTGGCCGCCAGGGCCAGGGCGGCCTCGCGCGTGGCGGCGATGCCCGAGCCGGCGGGGAGCGAACCGTCGCGGCGGGCGGCGCGGAAGCGCTCGCGCAGCACCGCGTCGAGCTCGGCCGCCTCGCCGGCCCGGACCTCGGCCCCCGTCGCCAGCCACCACCGCCCGGGCGGCACCACCGCGCGCTCGAGATCGCGCTCGACGGCGGCGAGGCGGCCGGCGGCGCGCCACCGCTCGGCGGCGGTGGGGACGCTGCCCGGCTCGGCGACCAGCTCGCCGCGCTGCCGGCGGCCCACCATGGGGTTGCCGCGCCCCCGCGGCACCAGCAGCAGCAGGGTGCCCGGGGGCGCGTCGCCCTCGGGACGGACCACGAGGCGGTCGGCCGGGCGCAACTCGACCGGACCGATGCGCCCCCACCGCGTGACGACCGCGAGCACGTCGGCCGAACGCGGCGACCGGGCCCAGCGAATGGACGGGACGGCTTCGAAGGTGCCGGCGGGATCGGCGAGATGGCGAGCGGCATGCATGGGGACCTCCTGCACACCTGCAAGGATAATGGGAGCGCCGGCACCTGAAAAGACCAGAATATGTCCGCTTCCAGCCGCCCGGCGACCGCCCCACCCGCCTGCCCGGTCGTTTCGCCCGCCCCGCTTGTCTTTGCTCAATCCGGGTTACCGGGTTCCGACACCGGATGGTGCACCTTCGCGGGGACCCCATGATCACTGCGCTGTCGCTGCCGCTGCTCTCCCTCGCCGCCCACGCCTCCGAAGCCGCCGAAGCCGCCGAGCACGGTCCCAGCCTCGGAGAGGTGATGCCCATCCCCTGGGTGATCCCCTTCGCGGGCCTGCTGCTGACGATCGCCGTCGCGCCCATGGTGGCCCACCACTGGTGGGAGAAGCACCGCAACCAGCTCCTGTCGGCCTTCCTCTGGTCGCTGCCGGTGCTCGGCTACTTCGGCTACCTCATCGCGGACGGCGCCTTCGCCCACGACGCGATGCACGGCCTCGAGCACGCCATCGAGGAGTACGTCTCCTTCATCGCGCTGCTCGGCTCGCTGTTCGTGATCTCGGGGGGCATCGTCCTGCGCGGCGACCTCGAGGGGCGCCCGATCGTCAACACGACCTTCCTGGCCGTCGGCGCGGTCATCGCCAACATCGTCGGCACCACCGGCGCCTCGATGCTCCTGATCCGCCCGATGCTCAAGACGAACAGCGAGCGCGAGTACGTCAAGCACATCCCCCTCTTCTTCATCTTCCTCGTCTCCAACATCGGCGGCGCCCTCACCCCCATCGGCGATCCCCCGCTCTTCCTCGGCTACCTCCGCGGGGTGCCGTTCTTCTGGACGCTGGAGCACCTCTGGCCCATCTGGCTCTTCCCGGTCGGGGTGCTGCTGGTCCTGTTCTTCGCGGTGGACAGCTACTTCTACGCCAAGGAGGACCTCGCCCACCGCGCCGCCGACGAGGCCCGCGTGGAGCCCCTCCGCATCGACGGGGCGTGGAACTTCCTGCTCCTCGGCGGCGTGGTCGCCGCGGTCCTGTTCCTGTCGCCCGTGCAGGGGCAGCACGACTTCCGCGACTACTACGCCCGCGAGATCGCCATGCTGCTCCTCGCCATCGTCTCGGTGCGCTTCACCCCGAACCGCCTGCGCGAGGACAACGGCTTCACCTACGGGCCCATCCTCGAGGTCGCCGCGCTGTTCATCGGCATCTTCATCACGATGATCCCGGCGACCATGCTGCTGCAGGCCCGCGGCGGCGCCCTGGGGGTCACCGAGCCCTGGCACTTCTTCTGGGCGACCGGCCTCCTCTCGAGCTTCCTCGACAACGCTCCCACCTACGTGACCTTCGCCGCGATGGGCTGCGGGGCGGTCGCCGAGTGCGTCTCGGCGGAGCAGCTCGACACCCTCATCCTCCACCCGCACGGGCAGCACATCCTCGAGGCCATCGCCGTCGGCGCGGTGTTCATGGGGGCGAACAGCTACATCGGCAACGGGCCGAACTTCATGGTGCGCGCCATCGCCGAGGAGAACGGCTACAAGATGCCGTCCTTCTTCGGCTACATCGGCTGGGCCGCGCTCATCCTGTTCCCGATCTTCATCGCCGTCACCTTCATCTACCTCGTGTAGGCCCGGGCGTGCGCGGCGGGCGGGGCGGCGGGCACGCGGCGCAGGGCTTCGAGACCCTCGGCGCGGGCGCGTTCCAGGGCCTGGCGCTCCGCCGCGGTGGGGGGACGG
>WGAH01000508.1 GCA_015489145.1 Deltaproteobacteria bacterium | reverse complement strand
GCCCACGCCGAGGCGACGGGCGGGCTCGGCCTCGGCGCCCCAGGGGAGCCGGCCCTCGAGGATGCCCCGGTAGGCGGCGACGAAGGCGCGGTCGGCCTCGGCGTGGGCCGCGGCGTCGAGCGCGCCGCCGTGGCGCAGGTGGTCGGCGTGGTCGGCGGGCTCCACCTCGGCCTCGCCCCAGGGGTCGGCGGGCCGCAGCACCGCCGGCGCCGTGCCCGGGCGCTCGGGCGGCGGGCCGACCAGCGCGGTCCAGCGGCTCATGCCGGCTCCGGCAGGTCGGCGGGGTCGAGGCCGGCGGCCTCGGCGTGGAGGCGGCGGATGCGGGCGGCGAGCTCGGGCGGGGCGAGCACCTTCACGTCCGGGCCGAAGCCGAGGATCCAGCTCTCGAGCTCGGGGGAGAGGCCGACGCGCATGTGCAGCACCACCTCGCCGTCGGGCAGGGGCTCGAGGCGCTGGCTGTGGTGCCAGGTGCGCTCGGCCACGTAGGGGCTGGCCCGGCGGGTGAAGCGCAGGGAGACGTCGTGGACCGGGCCGCCGGTGATGCCGAAGGCGTCGCGCACCACCTCGGCCGGGTCGTAGTCGTCGGGGTAGTCGAAGTGCTCGCCGCGCAGGCGCTCGAAGTGGCGGAAGCGGTCGACGGCGAAGGTCTTGACCCGGTCGGCCTTCACGTCGAGGGCGAACAGGTAGAGCCCCTGCCGGAAGATCGCGAGGGTGTAGGGGTGCAGCTCGTAGGCCCGCGTCGGGCCGCCGACCCTGGCGTAGTGGGCGCGGGCGGGGTTCTGGTAGAGCAGGGCGCTGAGGATGTCCTCGAGCGTCTCGCGGTCGCGGGTGTGGTCCTTGTGGTGCTCGGGAACGGCGATGAACTTGCGGTCGAGGGCGTCGGCGAGGTGGATGCCCGGCGCCCCGAGGGCGAGGGTGGAGATGCGGGACAGGGCGTTGTCCATGTCCTGGGCGAAGCCGGTGCCCTCGAGGAAGTGGAACAGGGCCCGCCCGAAGCGCAGGCTGACGAGCTCGAGCAGGTCGACCTGCACGCCCCGCCGCCGGTAGCTCGGGTCGATCCAGAGGCGTCGCCGGGCCCCCCGCCCCTCGCTGTGCAGCGGGATGTCGAGGGCGCGCAGGTCGGCGAGGTAGCGGCGCAGGGTGCGGTCGTCGATGGCGAAGCGGGCCTTCAGGTCGGCGGCCTGGACGCCGTCCGGGTCCTGCAGGCGCTCGAGGATGCGGACGAGCTTCTGGGTCTTGGTGAGGCGGCGGTCGCCCGCCTCGCCGTCGAATGCCCCGGTGTCCGGCGCGTCCGCGCCATCCGGTTCTCCGGCGCCAGGGGGATTGCGGTGTTCAGGCATGACCCAGGCACTATCCACCCAGGGCCGTCCCCTTCAACCCGGAGGCGCGAGGGATGGCGGCGTCGCCCGGGGGCGCGATCCGCGCCCACACCCGGACAGGGGTGCGGGAAAGGCGTGGTTGATGGAGAAAAAAACCATTTGAGGACAGAACTTGTCCGCAAGTCGGCTTGCGGACCTGGGAGCGCCGGCGTATGCTGCACTAAACAACCGTTCAGGAGGTCCCCGTGCTCCCCACCTGGCCCGACCCGATCACGCTCGACCTGCTCTTCACGCTGGCGGCCGCGGCGGCCGTGCTCGTCGCCACGGCGGGCGCCATCCTGATGCTGCCCTGGACCGACGACGACCTCGCCGAGCTCGACGCCGCCCTGCACCGCTTCGCCGCGGCCCTCGGCGCCGCCCTCGGGCCGGCCCTGCCGCGCCTCGGCGGGGGGCACCACCTGCCCTTTCGTTGAAACCCTCGCGGGTGGCCCGAGCCCGCGCTACCTGTACCGGCCTCGACCGGGGGCGAACCGTGCCGCACCGCATCCTCATCCCCCTCGCCGTCCTGGCCGGCTGCCAGCCGGCGAGCGACTGCAGCTTCGAGACCAGCTTCGACGCCTACACCCCGGACTGCCGGGGGGCCGAGCTGATCACGGAAGCCGGCGAGTCCCGCTTCCTGCTGCCGAGCGAGGGCACGGGCATGCTCACGGCCTACCTGCCCGAAAACCTCGAAGAAACCCTCTACGGGGGCGAGTCGGGCAACTACCTGCACGTGATCCTGCTCTTCGACGACGGCTCCTCCGCCCAGGCCCAGCAGCGGCGCACCACCCTGACGATCGGGCGCCTCGGCGCCACCGACGCCGAGCTCCACCTCGACGCGGTCTTCGACGATGGCGACGTGCGGGGCGCGGCCACCGTGCCCTGGACCGACGAGCGCTGACAGCCGCCGGTTCTCCGGGCGCGCGGTCCCCGCTCGGCGGGTTAGGCGCCTCGCCCACCGCGAACCCTCCCTGGAGCCGCCATGAGCCGCTACCGTCCCGCCGACATCGAGCCCCGCTGGCAGCGCTGGTGGGCCGAGCAGCAGGTGTTCCGCGCGCCGGACCCGGGCGAGGACCACCCCCGCGCCCACCTGCCCAAGTACTACGTGCTGTCGATGTTCCCGTACCCCTCCGGGGCGGGGCTGCACGTGGGCCACCCCCTCAGCTACACCGCGGTGGACATCGTCGCCCGCTACAAGCGCATGCGCGGCTTCAACGTGCTCAACCCGATGGGCTTCGACGCCTTCGGCCTGCCCGCCGAGCGCGCCGCGGTGCGCGAGGGCCGCCACCCGGCCGACATCACCCGCGAGAACATCGCCAACTTCAAGCGGCAGCTCGGCCGCCTCGGCTTCTCCTTCGACTGGAGCCGCGAGGTCACGACCAGCGACCCCGACTACTACAAGTGGACCCAGTGGATCTTCCTCCGCCTGCGCGACAAGGGCCTCGCCTACCTCGCCGAGGTGCCGGTGAACTGGTGCCCGGCCCAGGGGACGGTCCTCGCCAACGAGGAAGTCGTCGACGGCCGCTACGTCGAGACCGGCGACCCGGTCGAGCGCCGCCTGATGCGCCAGTGGATGCTCCGCATCACCGCCTACGCCCAGCGGCTCCTCGACGACCTCGACGAGCTCGACTGGCCCGAGGGCGTGCTCGAGATGCAGCGCCAGTGGATCGGCCGCTCCGAGGGCGCCGAGGTCACCTTCCAGGTGGCGGACCGCGACGACTCCTTCGTCGTGTTCACCACCCGCCCCGACACCCTGTTCGGCGCCACCTGGTGCGTGCTCGCCCCCGAGCACCCGCTGGTCGCGCGCATCACCGCCCCCGAGCGCCGCGCCGAGGTCGAGGCCTACGTCGAGCAGGCCCGCAACCGCTCCGACATGGAGCGGCAGCTCGCCGCCGAGAAGGAAAAGACCGGCGTCTTCACCGGCGCCTTCGCCGTCAACCCGGTGAACGGCCAGCGCATCCCGATCTGGGTCGCCGACTACGTGCTCATGTCCTACGGCACCGGCGCGATCATGGCGGTGCCCGCCCACGACGAGCGCGACCACGCCTTCGCCCGCGCCTTCGACCTGCCGATCGTCCAGGTCATCGGCGCGCCGGAGGGCTGGGACGTGCGGGAGAAGGCCTGGACGGGGGCCGGGCCCCTGGTGAACTCCGGCGAGTTCGACGGCCTCGACGCCGCCGAGGGCAAGGCGCGGGTCACCGCCTGGCTCGAGGAGCGCGGGCTGGGGCGGGCCAAGGTCAACTACAAGCTCCGCGACTGGCTGTTCAGCCGCCAGCGCTACTGGGGCGAGCCCTTCCCGATCGTCCACACCGAGGACGGCGGCGTCCACGCCGTCTCCGAGGACGACCTGCCCGTCACCCTGCCCTTCCTCGACGACTTCCGGCCCACCCCCGACGGCCAGCCGCCCCTGGCGCGGGCCGCCGACTGGGTGCGGACCACCTGGAACGGCCAGCCCGCCCGGCGCGAGACCAACACCATGCCCCAGTGGGCGGGATCGTGCTGGTACTACCTGCGCTACATGGACCCCCGCAACGACGCGCAGGCCTTCAGCCCGGATCTCGAGCGCCACTGGGGCCCGGTGGATCTCTACATCGGCGGGGTGGAGCACGCCGTCCTGCACCTGCTCTACGCGCGCTTCTGGCACAAGGTCCTCTACGACCTCGGCCTCGTGCACACCCGCGAGCCCTTCAAGCGCCTGTTCAACCAGGGCATGATCCTCGCCTGGTCCTACCGGGACGCCCGCGGCAAGTACCACCCGGCCGACGCGGTGGAGGAGCGCGCCACGCCGGTCACCATGACCCTTTCCTGGTCCGGCGAGACGGTCGAGACGCGCTGGTACGTCCGCGGAACCGACACCCCGGTCTACCGGTCCATCGAGAAGATGGGCAAGTCCAAGCTCAACGTGGTCGATCCCCTCGAGGTGGTCGAGCGCTACGGGGCCGACACCCTGCGGGTCTACCTGATGTTCATGGGCCCGCTGGAGCAGGTGAAGCCCTGGAACATGAGCGGCTGCGAGGGCGTGCACCGCTTCCTGTCGCGCACCTGGCGCCTGTTCGTCGACGAGGACACCGGCGAGACCCGGCCCTTCGGGCAGACCACCCCGGAGGTCCGCCGGGCGCTGCACCTGGCGATCAAGGAGACCACCGAGGGCATCGAGTCGCTCAAGTTCAACACGCCCGTCTCGCGCATGATGGAGCTGGTCCACGCCTGCCGGGGCGAGCCGCCCGCCCGACAGGAAGCCGAGGCCTTCGTCAAGATCCTCGCGCCCTACGCCCCGCACCTCGCCGAGGAGCTGTGGCACCGCTGGGGACACGAGGGCACGGTGGCCGACGCCGAGTGGCCCGCCTGGGACCCGGCGGCGCTGGTGGCCGACACGGTCCGCATCGCCGTGCAGGTGCGCGGCAAGCTGCGGGCCACGGTGGAGGTCCCCCGGGATGCCGATCGCGACGCGATCCTCGCGGAGGCCAAGGCCCATCCCAACGTCGCGAGGCACATCGAGGGCCGCGAGATCGTCCGCGAGATCGTCGTGCCCGGCCGCCTCGTCAACCTCGTGGTCCGGTGAGCGTCCCGTGAAGCGGCCGGAACGCGGGGAGGCGGCGGCGGGCGGCGGGCCCGCGCGCTCGCCGCTGTCGCTCGTGAGCCGGCTGTCCCACGAGCTTCGCACCCCCCTCAACGCGGTGCTCGGCTACGCCGAGCTGGTGCGCGAGGAGCTCGAGGAGTCGGGGCAGTACCCCCTGGCCCGCGACGTCGACCGCATCCACCGGGCGGCCAACGACCTGGCCCTGCTCATCGACAAGCTGGTGGAACTCGCCACCCTGGAGAACACCCCGGCCCCCCTGCGGACGGAGCCGGTGGACGTCGCGGCCCTGGCCGCCGAGGTGGTCGAGGCCTTCCGGCCCCTGGCGGCGAGCCGGGGCAACGAGCTGGTCCTGGACGTCGCGGACCGTCCGGTCTTCGCCCTCGCCGACGCCGGGTCGGTGCGCCGCGTCCTCCAGGAGCTCACCGACAACGCGGTGCGCTTCACCCACGACGGGCGGGTGACCTGCCGGGTGCGCGCCGAGGGGCCGCCCTCGGGTCCCGGGGTGGCGCGGCGGCTGCCGGGCATCTGCACCATCGAGGTGAGCGACACGGGCCCCGGCCTGCCCGAGCACCGGCAGATGGCCCTGTTCGACGCCCTGCACCGCGACGACGAGCGCCGCCCCGACGAGGGCGCCGGCCTCGGCCTGGCGATCAGCCGGGCGCTGGTGCGGCTGATGGGGGGCGACATCGGTGCTCGCAGCGCCGAGGGCCGGGGCTCCACCTTCACCGTGCGCCTGCCCCTGGCCCGCGAGGGCGCGCGGCCGGCCGAGCCCGGGTAGGGCGGCTCAGCCGTCGCGGCCCAGCCGCCAGGCCCGCCGCCAGCCGTCGCCCACGCGGTAGCGCCAGTCTTCGAGGACGCGCCATCCCGCGGGCGGATCGAAGGCGTCATCGCCCGTGAGCACCACGGCGACCCCGCCCTCGGCGAGCAGGGGCGCGGCGAGGGCGAGGTAGATCGGCGGCGGCCGGAAGGCCCGGGCGACGACGCCGTCGTAGGTCGCCGGGGCCAGGGCCTCGACGCGGCCCCGCAGGACGGCGGCGCGCTCCAGGCCGGCCTCGGCCACCACCCGCTCCAGGAAGGTGGCGCGCTTGCGGCGGCTCTCGACGAGGTCCACCCGCAGGCCGGGAAAGGCGGCGGCCAGGGCGATGCCGGGAAAGCCGGCGCCGCTGCCGAGGTCGGCCCAGCGCCCGGCGGGGCGAAGGGGGAGCACGGCGCCGCGGGCGTCCTCGAAGTGGGGCCCGAGGGGGCCGGGGCCGACGAGGTCCATCGCTCGTCGCCAGCGCTCGAGCAGGGCCCGGTGGACGGCCTCGGCGGCGGCGAGGCGGTCGAGGTCGGGCTTCACGCCGCCCCCGGGCGCCGGGCCAGGACCAGGGCGAGCACGTCGATGGCCGCCGGGGTGACGCCGGGCAGGCGCGCCGCCTCGCCGAGGGTGGCGGGCCGGGCCGCCGCCAGGCGCTCGGCGACCTCGTGGGAGATGCCGGGCAGGCGGAAGTCGAGGTCCGGCGGCAGGCGGGTGGCGGCCATGCGCCGGGTGTGCTCGGCCCGGGCGCGCTCCCGGGCGAGGTAGCCCTCGTACTTGAGGTCCGTCACCACCTGTTCGGCCGCCTCCGGGTCGAGGTCGGGGCGGTCGGGGAACAGCGCGCCGAGGGCGGCCCAGTCGATTTCCGGGCGGCGGAGCAGCTCGGCGGCGGTGAGGGGACGACGGGGCGGCGCGCTGCCCAGGGCCTCGAAGCGCGCGGTCGTCTCGGCGTCGGGGAGGAGGCGGGCGCCGCGGGCCCAGGCCTCGCCGGCCTCGATGGCGGCGAGCTTGTCCTGGAAGCGCGCCCAGGCGGCATCCCCGAGCAGGCCCAGCGCCCGGGCCCGGGGCATGAGGCGCCGGTCGGCGTTGTCCTCGCGCAGCAGCAGGCGGTGCTCGGCCCGGCTCGAGAACATGCGGTAGGGCTCGCCGCCGACGCCGCGGGTGACGAGGTCGTCGACGAGCACCCCGATGTAGGCCTCTTCCCGGCCGAGGACGAAGGGCTCGCCGAGGGCCGCCGAGACGCCGGCCACGAGCCCCTGGGCGGCGGCCTCCTCGTAGCCGCTGGTGCCGTTGACCTGGCCGGCGAGGTACAGGCCGGGGACCCCCCGGTGCTGGAGCCCGCGGTCGAGGTCGCGGGGGTCGGCCATGTCGTACTCGACGGCGTAGCCGTACTGGAGGATGCGGGCCTCCTCCAGGCCGGCGATGCTGTGCACCATGTCTTCCTGCACGGGTTCCGGCAGGCTCGTGGACAGGCCGTTGAGGTAGACCCGGGGGGTGTCGAGCCCCTCGGGCTCGACGAACAGGTGGTGGCGCTCGCGGTCGGCGAAACGGACCACCTTGTCCTCGATGCTCGGGCAGTACCGGGGCCCGCGGCCGGTGATCGCCCCGGTGTGCAGCGGCGAGCGGTGCAGGGCGCCGCGCACGAGGTCGTGGGTGCGCGGGTTGGTGGCGGCGAGGTAGCAGCGCCGCCGGGGCAGTCGCCGGGCCGGCGGGGTGAAGGAGAAGTGGCCGCCGGGCACGTCTTCCTGGGGCTCCAGGCGGTCCCAGCGAATCGTCGCGGCGTCGAGGCGGGGGGTGGTGCCCGTCTTGAGCCGGGCGAGGCGCAGGCCCAGGGCCCGGAGCTGCGCCGACAGGCGCCCGGCCGGCGGGTCGCCCAGGCGGCCGCCGGGGGTGCGGCGCTCGCCCCGGTGGAGCACGCCGCCGAGGAAGGTGCCGGTGGTGAGCACCACCGCGCGGCCGGGGATCTCCGAGCCGTCGGCGAGGCGCACGCCGGCGGCCCGCCCGCCGTCGAGGCGAATCGCCGTGACCTCGCCCTCGACGAGGGTGATGCGCGGATCCCCGGCGAGGGCGGCGCGCACCGCCGCCGGGTAGCGGTCCACGTCGACCTGGGCCCGGCTGGCCTGCACGGCGAGGCCCCGGCGGGTGTTGAGCCGGCGGAACTGGATGGTGGAGGCGTCGGCCGCCCGGGCGATGAGCCCGCCGAGGGCGTCGATCTCGCGGACGAGCTGGCCCTTGGCGAGCCCGCCCACCGCCGGGTTGCAGGACAGGCGGCCGACGTGGGCCAGGCGCAGGGTGACCACGGCCACCCGCCGCCCGAGCCGCGCCGCCGCCAGCGCCGCCTCGGCCCCGGCGTGGCCCGCGCCCACCACCACGATGTCGAATCCGGCCATCGGCCCTTCCTAACCGCGCCCGGGGCGTCGGTCCGCCGCGGCGGTGCTGGTGGACGCGGCATCCTGCCGCGTGATCGAGAGGGCCGAGCGGCCGTGGAAGCCTTGGTGATGAAGCGTCGGGAGGCAGCCTCGATCCCTCCACCGCGGCGGTCCTGGTGCCGGTTGGAGGCGGGGGCGATAGGCCCGGGGCCGTGCACGCCTACCTGCTCCGCACCCCGACCCGCATCGCCCCCTTCGGCGAGCACCCGCGCGACCTGCCCGTGCTCAACGAGCCCCTCGCGGCGGTGCAGGCGCGGGCCCTGCGCGAGGCCGGCGTCGCGGAGGTGGAGCGGGTCGGAGACCTCGGCGCCGTCGCGCGCTTTCCCTGCCTCCTCGTCCACGACGACCTGTTCTTCACGGCGCGCGCCATCCGGCGCTTCCTGCGCCTCGCCGGCGGTCCGGCCCGCCTCGGGCTGGAG
The DNA here is from genome assembly GCA_015489145.1 of Deltaproteobacteria bacterium. Taxonomy (GTDB): domain Bacteria; phylum Myxococcota_A; class UBA796; order UBA796; family UBA2385; genus S143-5. Next base: position 794 of record WGAH01000508.1, on the reverse strand, counting down.
CCCTGCGCCTTCACCCGGGGCGCGCCGGCGCTGCAGGAGGTGGACCGCGAGGGCGAGGCGCCGGTCTACCCGATCTGGCGCCTCGACGGGCCCGGCGACCTCGCCCGCCTCGACGCGCTGCCGGCGGTCCTCGTGCCGCCCTCGGAGTGGGTGCGGCGCTTCGAGCTGCCCGCCGCGATGCGCGCCCCGGGGACCCCCTCGCCGGAGCTGGCCCTGTCCTCGGTGCGGGTGATGCGGGTGCGCCACTGGATGCACCTGCTGCGCGTGAACACCGACGCCATCGGCGGCATCGTTCGCGAGGGCTGGGACGCCCACCCCCTCCGCAGCCTGCTCCACTTCGCCTGGGTCGCGGTGGCGCGGCGCTTCCACCGCCTCGCCGGCATTCCCCGCGGACGGGGCTGCCGGGTCCACCGCTCCGCCGTGGTCGAGGCCTCGCGGCTCGGCCGGAACGTCCGCATCGGCGCCGGCGCCATCGTGCAGGGCGCGGTGCTCGGCGACGGCGCCGAGGTGGGGGAGGGCGCCCAGGTCAGCGGCAGCGTGCTGGGGCCCGGGGCCGCCGTCGCGCCGAACTGCGTCGTCTTCGCCTCGCTCCTCCTCGACGGCGCGTTCTCGGGCCACCGCCTCACCCAGGTCTCGGTGCTCGGCCGCCGGGCCCTGACCACCGGCGGCGGCTACCTCGTCGACTACGCCTTCGGCGACGAGATCAAGGTGCGCGACGGCGACCGCATCCGGCCGGCGGGCACCCCCTTCCTCGGGGCCTGCGTCGGGCACGGCGCGAAGCTCGGCACCCGCAC
>WGAH01000507.1 GCA_015489145.1 Deltaproteobacteria bacterium | reverse complement strand
GTCCATCGACCAGCTCGTCGAGCTGGAGAAGGCCCGCGACGAGGGCCGCTTCGAGCTCCTCAAGAAGAAGGAGGCCCTGAGCTGGATCCGCCGCATCAACAAGATGGAGAAGGCGCTCGGCGGCATCAAGAAGATGGAGACGCCCCCCTCGGTGATGTTCGTCATCGACCCGCGCCGCGAGTACATCGCCGTGCGCGAGGCGAACAAGCTCAAGATCCCCGTCGTCGGCCTGTGCGACACCAACTGCGATCCCGACGGCATCGCCTACGTGATCCCCGGCAACGACGACGCGATGAAGAGCATCCGCCTGTTCACCACCGCCATCGCGGACGCGGTGATCGAGGGCGGCGCCATGAGCCGCGGCGGCCTCGGCGAGGCGGTGGTGTCCGGCGGCGAGCTCGACGACGTCGAGGTGATCCGCCGCGGCGCGGACGACGGCGCCGGCGAGGAGTAGGCGCTTTCCCTTCGAGTTGAACCCACCCCGGCCGGCGCGGCGGCACGGACGCCCCCGCCGGCCTGAACAGGAGTGAACCCATGCCCACCATGCAAGACATCAAGGCCCTGCGCGAGCGCACCGGCGCCGGCATCCTCGACTGCAAGAAGGCCCTCGTCGAGAACAACGACGACGTCGAGGCCGCCATCGACTGGCTGCGCGCCAAGGGCATCGCCAAGGCCGCCAAGAAGGCCTCCCGCGCCGCCACCGAGGGCCTCGTGCACGCCTACATCCACGCCGGCGGCGCCATCGGCGTGCTCGTCGAGGTGAACTGCGAGACCGACTTCGTCGCCCGCACCGACGACTTCAAGAACCTCGTCCACGACATCGCGATGCAGATCGCCGCCGCCAGCCCCGAGTACGTCACCAAGGAAGAGGTGCCGGCCGAGGCGGTGGAGCACGAGCGGCAGATCCAGCTCCAGCGCATCATGGAGGAGGGCAAGCCCGAGCACATCGCCGAGCGCATCGTCGAGGGCCGCATGCGGAAGTGGTACGAGGACGTGTGCCTCGTCGAGCAGAAGTTCATCAAGGACGACAGCAAGACCGTCAAGGACCTGCTCAACGAGGCGGTCGCCAAGATCGGCGAGAACATCCGCGTCCGCCGCTTCGCCCGCTTCGCCCTCGGCGAGGGGCTCGAGAAGAAGGAGTCCGACCTCGCCGCCGAGGTGGCGGCGATGACCCAGGGCTGAGGCCCGCACGGGGCGCCCTTCGGGGCGCCCTTTTCGCGTGGGAGGCGCCATGCGCCAGGAGCAGGGGAGACGTCCGGTCTACCGGCGGGTGCTGCTCAAGATGTCCGGCGAGATGCTGGCCGGCCGCCAGCAGACCGGCATCGAGCCGGCGGCGATCCAGCGCTTCGCCACCGAGATCCAGGCCGTCAAGGATCTCGGCGTCGAGGTCTGCGTCGTCATCGGGGGCGGCAACATCTTTCGCGGCCTCGCCGGCGCCTCGCGGGGCATGGACCGGGCGCACGCCGACTACATGGGCATGCTCGCGACGGTGATCAACGGCCTCGCCCTCCAGGACGCCCTCGAGCAGCAGGGCTGCTTCACCCGGGTGATGAGCGCCATCTCGATGGACCGCATCTGCGAGCCCTACATCCGCCGGCGCGCCGTGCGCCACATGGAGAAGGGCCGGGTGGTGATCTTCGCCGCCGGCACCGGCAACCCCTACTTCTCCACCGACACCGCCGCCGCCCTGCGCGCCGCCGAGATCGGCGCCGACGTGATCCTCAAGGCCACCAAGGTCGACGGGGTCTACGACAGCGACCCGGTGCACAACGAGAACGCCGTCCGCTTCGAGAACCTCGACTACATGGAGGTCCTGAACCGCGGCCTCGGCGTCATGGACGCGACGGCGATCAGCCTGTGCATGGACAACGACCTGCCGATCGTCGTCTTCGACTTCAACGTCCCGGGCAACGCCGCCCGCGTGGTATGCGGAGAACGCATCGGGACGCGCCTGGCGGCCCGCCCCCGCTGACCCCCCCGCAGCCCGAGGAGAACCGATGAGCGAGGAATACCTGGAGTCGATGAAGGAGGACTTCGACAAGGTCGTGCAGTCCCTCCAGCGCGAGTTCACGGCCATCCGCACCGGCCGCGCCAGCCCCCAGCTCCTGGACTCGGTGCAGGTCGCGGTGTCGTCCTACGGGGCGACGATGCCGCTCAAGCAGCTCGCCACCGTCTCGGCCCCGGACGCCCGGCTGCTGGTGGTGAACCCCTGGGACAAGGGCACGCTGGCCGACATCGAGAAGGCGATTCGCGCCGCCGACCTGGGGCTGAACCCCTCCAACGACGGGCAGATCATCCGGGTTCCCATCCCCCCGCTCACCGGCGAGCGGCGCCAGGCCCTCGTCAAGAGCGTGCGCCGCATCACCGAGGAGCACCGGGTGAGCGCCCGCAAGGTCCGCCGGGAGTACAACGACCTGTTCAAGGACCTCGAGGCCGAAAAGGAGATCTCGCAGGACGAGCTCAAGCGCCTCCTCGACAAGGTGCAGGAGGCCACCGACGCCGCGATCCGCCGCATCGACGAGCTGGCGGCGGCCAAGGAAAAGGAAGTCCTGGAAGTCTGATGGCGGGCGATTCCCCGGCCGTGGATTCCTCGGAGCGCCCGGCGGTCGTCCCGCGCAGCGTCGCCATCATCATGGACGGTAACGGCCGCTGGGCGAAGCGCCGCGGGCTCGAGCGGGTGAAGGGCCACGAGGCCGGCGCCGAGAGCGTGCGCGACATCACCCGGGCCTGCCGGGCCTGGGGGGTGAAGGCGCTGACGCTCTACAGCTTCTCCACCGAGAACTGGCGGCGGCCGGCGGTCGAGGTGGCGGCGCTGATGAACCTGCTCAAGCGCTACGTCACCCGCGAGCGCGCCGAGATCCTCGACAACGGCATCCGCCTGCGCGCCATCGGCCAGCTCGACCGCCTGCCGCGCTACGTGCGCCTGCCCCTCGAGGAGCTGATCGCCGCCTCGGCCCACAACCGCGACATGGACCTCGTGCTCGCCCTGTCCTACGGCTCGCGCGCCGAGATCGTCGACGGGGTGCGGGCCATCGCCCGCAAGGTCGCCCGCCGCGAGCTCGACCCCGAGGCCATCGACGAGGCGACGGTGGCCGCCCACCTCGCCACCGCCGAGCTGCCCGACCCGGACCTCGTGATCCGCACCTCGGGCGAGATGCGCCTGTCGAACTTCCTGCTCTGGCAGGTGGCCTACGCCGAGTTCTACGTCACCGACGTGCTCTGGCCCGACTTCCGGCGCGACGCCCTGCGGGCCGCCTTCGAGGCCTACGCCCGGCGCGAGCGGCGCTTCGGCCGCACCAGCGAGCAGCTCGCCGGCGGGGCGGGGAGCTGATGCGCACCCGCCTCGTCGTGGGGCTCGGGGGGCTCGCCCTCCTGCTCCCGGCGCTGTTCCTCGGCGGCGAGCGGGCCGTCGAGATCATCGCCACGCTGGCGCTGCTGGTGGCGCTCGACGAGTACGCCCGCATGGCCGTGCCCCACGCGCCCCTGCGGGCCCTGGGCCTGCTGCTGCCGGCGGGCGGCGGGCTGTACGCGGCGATGCTGTGGGGGACGGCGGCGTCGGTGGCGGGCTCGCTGCTGCTGGGCGCGGCGCTGGTGCTCGTCGGCACCCTGTTCCTGGAGCCCGACACCCGCAAGGGGGCCGACGTCGCCGGGCGCCTGGCGCTGGGGGTGGTCTACGCGCCGGCCTTTCTCGCGGCGCTCGTGTGGGTGCGCCGCTTCGAGCACGGTCTCGCCTGGCTGTTCATCGTGCTCGGCGCCGCCTGGGTCGGCGACACCGGCGCCTACTTCGCCGGCCGCGCCTTCGGCCGCCACAAGCTGTTCGAGCGCGTGAGCCCGAAGAAGACCTGGGAGGGCGCGCTGGGCGGCATGGCCTTCAGCGTGGCCTGGACCCTGGCGATTCGCGCCTTCTTCCTGCCGGAGCTGCCCTGGGCCCACGCCCTGGCGCTCGGCGTGCTCCTCGACGCGGCCGGCGTGGTGGGCGACCTCGTCGAGTCGATGCTCAAGCGCTCCTTCGGGGTCAAGGACTCCGGCCGCATCATGCCCGGGCACGGCGGCATCCTCGACCGCATCGACAGCGTGCTGCTCATCGCGCCGATCTGCTGGGCCTGGGTGGCGGTCTTCGGGCTCGGCTGAGCGATGGCGGGGCTGCGTCCGCTGC
>WGAH01000506.1 GCA_015489145.1 Deltaproteobacteria bacterium | reverse complement strand
CCCCGACCCGACGCGCCCCCGACCCGCGAAGACGCCGTCCGCACCCCGCTCCCGGAGGAGGCCTCCCTCCTCGACGCCGCCCTCGCCCTCAAGGACCTGCCCCGGGCCGGCTGGGTGCGCGCCGGCGTCGAGGCCCCGGAGAGCGTCGCCGCCCACGCCTGGGGGGTCGCCCTGGCCGCCCTCCTCGCCTGCCCGCCGGACCTCGACCGGGGCCGCCTCCTCGCCCTGGCGGCGATCCACGACCTCGCCGAGGTGCGCGTCGGCGACATCACCCCCCACGACGGGGTGAGCCGGGAGGAGAAGGCGCGCCGCGAGGCCGAGGCCGCCCGGGAGCTGTTCGCCGCTCGCCCGGACCTCCTCGCCCTGTGGGAGGAGTACGAGGCCGGCGCCACCCCCGAGGCGCGCTTCGCCCGGCAGCTCGACCGCCTCGACATGGCCCGGCAGGCGCGCCGCTACCACGCCGCCGGCGCGCTCGACGAGGCCCACCTCGCCGAGTTCCTCGCCAGCGCCCGGGCCGCCGTCGCCGACCCGCGCCTGCGCGCCCTGCTCGAGGCTCCGGCCGGCTGATCAGCCCTTGCGGCGGGCCTCGCGCACGCGCAGGGACAAGACCCCGCGCGCCTCCTCGACGGCCCGGTCCCACTCGGGAATCGCCCGCACCATCGCCACCGCCTCCTCGGGGCCGGAGGCCTCGGGCACCAGGTTCGCCCACCCCTCGGCCTCGACCAGCGCCTCGAGGCTCGGGTAGCGCCGAACCATGCCGACGGTGATGCTGCCGAAGGTGCCGAACTCGAGCCGGTCGCCCGCGACGATGCCGGCGTAGTCGGGCAGGGCCGGGAGCGCGTAGACCGTCTTGCGCCGGGCCTCCATCTGCTCGAAGGCCTCGACGTGGAAGGGCGCGTCGTAGGTCGCCATGGTCGCTCCTGCCGCTACCCCGGGGGCCAGCCCATCGGGCGCCCGCCGAGGACGTGGATGTGAAGGTGCCCGACGGTCTGCCCGCCGTCCACCCCCACGTTGGTCACGAGACGGTAGCCGCGCTCGTCGAGGCCCTGCTCCCGGGCGACCCGGGCGGCGACGAGGAGCAGGTGGCCGAGCAGCTCGGCGTCCTCCTCGCCGGCCTCGGCGACGCTGACCAGGGGCTTGCGGGGCACGACGAGGACGTGGACCGGGGCCTTCGGGTCGATGTCGCGAAAGGCGACGCAGCGATCGTCCTCGTAGACCTTGTCGGCCGGGATCTCGCCGGCGATGATCCGCGCGAAGACCGTCAACTCGCACCTCCCGGGCCGCGCCTGCCGCGATGCGGGCCGCGGCCGCCGCACCTTGCGTAGCGCGTTCAGTAGCGCGCGGTCAACGGCAGGATGAGGACGCCGTTCTTGTAGCGGGGGCCGGCGACGAAGAAGGTGCCGTTGCGGTTGACCGACAGGGTGGTGTCGAGGAGCTTGCCGCCCTTGCTCGCGGTGATCTGCACCCGCATGCGGGCCCGCTTGTCGTCGCGGGAGAGCAGCTCGACCGTCACCCGGCGCCCGCCCTCGATGGTGAAGGTCTGCGGAGCGTCCACCGCCAGGGTGAGCGACTCGGTCTCGAGGAGGGTGTAGCCCGAGAACCGGAGGTGCGAGAGGTAGCGCGTGAGCTGACCGAGGCGGGGGTCGACCCGGTCGTGCTCGTTGGTGGCGTGCACCACGAGCACCCGGAGCTGCACGCGGCCGGCGCGGGCCGGGGCCTGGCGCACCGGCGGGTGCTTCGTGGCGACCGGCGGGCGGGCGGCCTGGGCCCAGGCTGCGGGAGCCGGAGCGAGCAGCGCCAGGACGGCGGCGAGGAGCACGAGCAGGCGGCGCATCACAGGGTTGCCCCCTCGGCGTCGGAACCGCCGAGGTCGTCGGCGGGATCCAGCACATCGATGAAGATGATCGGCGGAGCGTCCTCGCCGAACTGGAGCACCTGCACCACCGCGTCGGCGTCGGTGGCGAGGTCCTCGATTTCGACGTGGTTGACGGCGGCGATCTCGAAGGCCTGCCCGGCCGGCTCGGGACGGCCGCTCAGCACGGCGAACAGGGCGGCGGCGGCCGGCGTGCTC
>WGAH01000505.1 GCA_015489145.1 Deltaproteobacteria bacterium | reverse complement strand
GCAGCGTCAGATGTGTATAAGAGACAGGCCCCGCACCGTCTGGCGCGCCCTCACCACCGCCGAAGGCCTCGAGAAGTGGCTGGCCGACGAGGCCCGCATCCAGGGCCGGGAAGGGGGGCAGGTCTCGCTGGTCATCGACGGCGTCGAGCACCGGGGCATGGTCCACCGCTGGCGGCCGATCTCGCACGTCGAGTTCCACTTCAACCGGGGTGACTACGAGGGCAGCGGCTCGCGCCTCGCCTTCCGGGTGGTGCGGGACCGCGGCGACACGGTGGTCACGGTGGTGCAGGACGGCAGCGCCGACCTCGACGACCCCGAGATTCGCGACCGCCTCTCCGCCCGCCTCCAGGAGGCCCTCGAAGCCCTCCAGGCCTGGCTCGACGGCGCCGACGAGGGCTGATCGCCGCCGCTACGGGCGCGCGCCACGCAGGGCCAGCGCCACGGCGCGCAGGGCCCGGCCGAGGCCGCGGCGGTGCCCGGCGAGGGCCAGGGCGGTGAAGGCGGCGGCGGCGAGGTAGGCGAAGGCGAAGATCAGCCTCCCGTGGGTGCCCGGCACGGCGAACTGCGCCAGGAACAGGGCCGCGAGCAGCACCGCCTGGAGGCGGCTGAGGTGCAGGTCGCCGAGGACGGCGACGCCGAACAGGCTCTGGGCGGCGGTGAGCAGGACCTCTTCCTGCTGGCGTCCGTCGAAGGGGAGGACGGCGGGCCGGCCGGCCGACAGGCTGCTGACCACCGGAAGCGTGCCGACGAGGAGGGTCCACTGGTTGACCTTGCTCGACACCAGCGTGAGCAGGCCCTTGCTGAAGCGCCCGCGGCCGACGAGCAGCCCGGCGACGGCGAGCTCCGGCGCCTCGCTGGCGAGGGGGGCGACCCACTGGACGAGGAGGAACTCGTCGACGCCGTATTCCAGGCCGGTCTGGACGAGGGCGTGGGCGAAGGGCTCGGCGGCGAGGTAGATCGCGCCGGCCGCCCACGCCAGGATCGCGAGGAGCAGCGGCCTTCGGACGGCGGGTCCGAAGACGCCGAGCAGGGCCGAGGGCCCCACCAGCGCCTCCTCGCCGTCCTCCTCGCGCTCGGCCCGGGCCGCCGCGACGACGTAGGCGAGGTAGAGCAGCACGAAGACCGCGGTGTCGAGGAGGGTCAGCCGCCCGCGCACGACGGGGACGAGGGCGTACAGGCTCGCGACGAACAGCACGCCCACGTCGAGGCGGGCGACGGCGGGCAGCCGGATGCCGGCCTTGCCGAAGCGCCCCCAGGCGAGGAAGACCATCAGCGACCAGCCCAGCCCGAGGAGCAGGCGGTTGCCGCCGGTCATGTTGGCGATGGCGTAGTGCGCCTGCGACGGGTCGCGGCCGGCGTTCCAGGCGAAGGTGGCGTCGACGGCGTACTCCGGGAGCACCGCCACCAGGGCCAGCACGCTCACCGCCAGGGCCGGGGGCACGTCGAGCTCGGCGGTCTCGACGGCCCAGGACAGCAGGAAGGCCGCGCCGAGGATGCTCCCGCCGGCGAGCAGGGCCACGAGGAGCGGGGGGAGGCCGGCGCCCGACAGCGCCACGGCGGTCCACGGCAGGCTGGCGCCGACGGCGAGGCCGAGGGACAGCCAGTTCCCGGCGACCAGGCGCGGGTCGAGCGACGAGGCGGAGGGCATGGCCCCGCCCCTAACCGGACCCCGCCCGGGGCGGGCCTCAGCGGTCGCGGGGGAAGGGGAAGCCGCCGGGCTCGGGGGGCAGCACGACGTCGAGGATGGCGCGGAGCAGCACCTCGTGCGACGCCGGCTTGGGCACCCGGGCGACGAGGTGGTCGGCGACGGACCGGATCAGCTCGGGGTCGCTGGCCTCGGTGTGGCCGAGCACGGGCGGCGGGTCGCGCATGCGGGCGATGTCGTCGAGGATGACGAGGCCGCCGAGGTGGCGGACGTTCTCCTCGTACTTCCGGGCGAGCCGGCCGGGCTGCTCGGGCCGGCGCGTGAGCGGCAGGAAGATGTCGAGCACCACGACGTCCCAGGGCCCCTCGGCGAGGCGCTCGCGGGCGGCCTCCACCGAGTCGGCCACCGCGACCTCGGCGCCGTCGAAGGCCTCGCGGAGGGTGCGGATCAGGGGGGCGTGGCCGTCGGGCTGGTCGTCGACGAATAGGATGCGCATGGGGCTCCGGGCGGGCGCTTCGGACCCCCGAGGAGGTCGCGTGCAGCACGCCTGGCTGATGGTGCCCGTGGTGGTGGGGGCCTCGCAACCCCTGCTGTGGGAGATGAACCTCCGGGTCGCCCGGCGGCTCGGCGACATGGAGGCGGCGGTGGCGCTCCACGTCGTCGGCGCCGTCGTCGGCCTCGGCTGGCTGGCCGCCGGCCTGCGCGGGCCGGGGCTGGCGCAGGCGGCGCGGGTGCCCTGGTGGGCCTGGCTGGCCGGCGCCGTCGGGGTGACGGGCATGGCGGCGATGAACCGGGCCATGCCGCGCACCGGCGTGGCGGCGGCCCTGGCGCTGGCGGTGGCGGCGCAGCTCGGGGCGGCGCTGCTGGCCGAGCGCCTCGGCTGGACGGCCGCCGCGCAGCCCGTCGCCCCCTCGCGCTGGCTCGGGGCGGCGCTGCTGGCGGTGGGGGCCTGGCTGGTGAGCCGGTGAGGGCGAGCTGGCTCATCCCGGTGCGCGACGCCGCCGGCACCGTCGGCGAGGCGGTGGCCTCGGCGCTGGCCGACAGCGGGGCCGACGACGAGGTCATCGTCGTCGACGACGGCAGCGCCGACGCCCTCGCGGAGGAGCCCCCCGGAGGGGGCGGGATCCTGCCGGCGGATCGCCGCCTGCGCGTCCTCCACGCGCCGCCCGGCGGCATCGTCGCGGCCCTCGAGCGCGGCCGGCGGCTGGCCCGGGGCGCGATCCTCGCGCGCCTCGACGCCGACGACCGCGCGCTGCCCGGGCGCCTGGAGGCCCAGCGCGCCGCGTTGGCCGCCGACCCTCGCCTCGCCGCCGTCGGCGGCCGCGCCCGCATCCGGCGGGACGACGGCCCCGTCCCCGAGGGCATGCGCCGCTACGTCGCGGAGCTCAACGGCATTCGCGATCCCCACCCGGTGCTGCTGGCGGCCTGCCCGCTGTTCCACCCGGCGGTGGCGCTGCGGGCCGCCGCCGTCGCGGCGATCGGGGGCTACCGCGACGGCGACTTTCCCGAGGACTACGACCTCTGGCTGCGCCTCGCCGGCGCCGGCTGGCGCCTGGCCAACCTCGACCGCGAGGTCGTGCTGCTGCGGGACCGGGACGACCGCCTCACCCGCCGCGACCCGCGTTACCGCCGGGCGGCCTTTCGCGCGCTCAAGATGGCCTGGGTCGACCGCCACCTGCTGCCCGAGCCGCGCCGGGTCGTGGTCTGGGGGGCGGGGCGCAACGGCCGCCCCTGGATTCGCCACCTGCTCGAGCGCGGCCACGCCGTCCCCGCCGCCCTCGACCTCGCCCCCGGCGGCACCCGGCGCGGCGTGCCGGTGCTGCCCCCCGAGGCCCTGCGCGACCTCGACTTCGACCTCCTCCTCGTCGCCGTCGGCGCCCGCGGCGCGCGGGCGATCATTCGCGAGCGCATCGCCGCCCTCCGCCCCGACCTCGTCGAGGGCCGGGACTGGTGGGCGGTGGCGTGAGGCCCCCTACCGCCGGCGCCTGCGGCGGTCGCGGCGCTCCTGGCGGCGCTCGGCGCGGGTGGGCGGCCGGGAGACGCCGCCGTGGTCCT
>WGAH01000504.1 GCA_015489145.1 Deltaproteobacteria bacterium | reverse complement strand
GCGCGACCCCGCGCCGCTCCCCCCCGGACCAGGAGGCGCCGTGGCCGACCAGGGCATCACCCCCCGCAGCGAGGACTACTCCCGCTGGTACCTCGACGTCATCGCCGCCGCCGAGCTGATCGACAGCTCGCCGGTGCGCGGCAGCATGGTGCTTCGCCCCCACGGCTACGCGATCTGGGAGGCGATCCGGGCCGACCTCGACCGGCGCTTCAAGGAGACCGGCCACGTCAACGCCTACTTCCCGCTGTTCATCCCCCAGTCCTTCCTGTCGCGCGAGGCCGAACACGTCGAGGGCTTCGCCAAGGAGTGCGCCGTCGTCACCCACCACCGCCTGCGCGCGGCCGAGGGGGGCGGCGTCGAGCCGGACCCGGCCGCCCGCCTCGAGGAGCCCCTCGTCGTCCGCCCCACCAGCGAGACGATCATCTGGCACATGTACGGCCGCTGGATCAACAGCCACCGCGACCTGCCGCTGCTGATCAACCAGTGGGCCAACGTCGTGCGCTGGGAGATGCGGACCCGCCCCTTCCTCCGAACCGCCGAGTTCCTCTGGCAGGAGGGCCACACCGCCCACGCCACCCGGGCCGAGGCCGAGGAGGAAGCCCGGCGCATGCTCGGGGTCTACCGCGACTTCTGCGTCGAGACGCTGGCGATTCCCGTGCTTCCCGGCGTCAAGTCGGCCAGCGAGCGCTTCGCCGGCGCCGAGGACACCTACACGATCGAGGCGATGATGCAGAACGGCTGGGCGCTTCAGGCCGGCACCAGCCACTTCCTCGGCCAGAACTTCGCCCGCGCCTTCGACGTCACCTTCCAGAACGAGCAGGGCGAGCGCGAGTACGTCTGGGCGACGAGCTGGGGCGTCTCCACCCGCCTCGTCGGCGCCGCCATCATGACCCACTCCGACGACACGGGCCTGGTGCTGCCGCCGCGGGTCGCCCCGATCCACGTCGTCCTCGTCCCGATCTGGCGCGGCGCCTCGCAAAAGGCGCAGGTGCTCGACTTCGCCCGCCGGGTCGGCGCGGCCCTGTCCCGGCGCTTCTCCGTCGAGATCGACGACCGCGACAACATGAAGCCCGGCGCCAAGTACTTCGAGTGGGAGCGCAAGGGCGTGCCGCTCCGCATGGAGATCGGCCCGCGGGACGTCGCGAAGAACAGCGTGTTCTGCAAGCGCCGCACCGGCGGCGACAAGTTCGCCATCGAGGTGGGCGACCTCGGCGAGGCCTTCCTCGACGCCGTCGGGCGCGAGCTCGACCGCATCCAGGCCGAGCTCCTCGCCCGGGCCACGGCGCTCCGGGAGGCCCGCACCTTCCGGGTGGAGGACTACGCCGAGATGAAGGCCCGCATCTCCGAGGAGCCCGGCTTCTACCTCGTGCCCTGGCACGACGACGCCGAGGCCGAGGCCGCGATCAAGGCCGAGACGCGGGCCACGATTCGCTGCTTCCCCCTCGCCGGCCAGGAAGAGGCCCGCGGGCGCAGGTGCTTCTACTCCGGCCGCCCCGCCACCCACATGGCGGTCTTCGCCCGCGCCTACTGACCGAGGCCGCATCCATGATCCCGATCCTCCTCGCCCTGCTGTCCGGCTGCAACGACTACAAGCTCCTCCGCCGCGAGGATCCGAACGCCGGGGGCGAGGACACCGGCACGGTGCCCGTCGACACCGGCGAGCCGCCGGTCGAGCCCGCCACCGAGCCCCTCTACCTGAACAGCGGCACCACCCTCTACACCTGGACGCCCGGCGACGCGGCCCCGGTGGCGGTGGGCGAATTCCGGGTCAACGGCGAAGCCCTCACCCAGGTGACCGATACCGCCGTCGATCTCGACGGCAACCTCTACGCGGTCTCCGATACCTGGCTGTTCCAGGTCGACCCGGCCACGGCCGAGGCCTGGCAGGTGGCCGCCCTCGACGAGCCGCTGATGGGGCTGACCTGCCTGGCCGACGGCCGCCTCGTCGGCGCCGGCGAGAGCGTCGTGATCCTCGACCCCCAGGGCAACGGGCGCTCCACCGTGGTCCAGGCCGGCGCCTACACGACCTCCGGCGACATCATCGGCCTGCCCGACGGGCTGCTCTACTGGACGGTCGAGAACCCGGACGACTACGAGGCCGGCGACCTGCTCGTCTCCGTCGACCCGGCGACGGGGCGCACCGAGGTGCGCGGGGTGACCGGCTACCCCGAGATCTTCGGCCTCGGCTGGGCCGACAACCACCTCTTCGGCTTCACCAGCGACGGCCGAGCGATCCGCATCAGCACCACCACCGCCATCGTCTACGACGACGTCGAGCTGTCGGGCTCGTGGTGGGGGGCCACCACGAACCCGGTGCTCTGGTAGGCGGGCGCTACTTCTTCTTGTTCTTCTTCTTCTTCTTGGGCGGCTTGAAGTCGCCGAAGTAGACCGTCGCCTCGAGGCCGCCGTTGAGGTAGTTGCCGCCGCTGGCGTCGATCTCGTTGCCGTTGGCCTTGGTGAAGGTCTGCACGCCGGGCCAGTCGAGCTTGAGGAAGAGGTTGAACTCGTAGGCCTGCTTCTTCGTCTTGTAGTAGGCGCCGAGCTGGCCGCGGAAGACGTAGGTGCCGAGGTCGAGCTCCTGGCCGCCGTCGCCCTCGAAGTGCAGGGTGCCGAAGCCGAGGCCGCCGCCGGCGAAGGCGAACATGCCGTTCTGGCCGACGAGGATCTTGTCGGCCTCGAAGGTGATCTCCTTGCCGCGGAAGCCGTTGCCGTTGGGGCCGCTGCCGGTGGCGAGCTGGGCCCGCACGGCGCCGCGGTAGTGCTTGTCCATGTAGGCGACGCCGCGCAGGCCGAACCACAGGTCGCCGCCGACCTTCTCGATGTTGACGTTGTCGCCGCTCTCGTCGTTCGGAATCGCCGGGGGGAAGCGCCCCGGGTAGGCGATGGTGGCGATGCTCGGGCCGACGCCCCACATGTAGGGGCCGCTGTTGCCGGCGTGGGCGGGCTGGGCGAGCAGGGCGAGCAGGAACGCGATCACGGCTCCTCCTTGGGTGGGGGTTCCTCGTCGGCGCCGGCGTCCTCGGCCTTCTTCTCGCCGGTGACGACGGCGTCGGGCAGTTCGCGGTAGACGATGACCGGGTCGATGATGCCCTGGCGCCGCGCCTTGGGGGAGACCTCGATGCGGACGCTGACGCCGGGCTCGATCTTGAAGGGCTGGCCGGCGAAGACGTACTCGCCCTTGGGGAGCATGCCGACGAAGATGCCGTCTTCCTTCGCCGACTTGATCGCCGCCTCGACCGCCTTGCGCTGGTTGGGGTCGAAGGGCATCTCCTTGGCGCTGAGCTCGGCGGAGCGGGCGGGCACGCTGATCAGCTCGACCTGGCCGTAGTTGTTGTCGATGTCCCACAGCCAGTCGACCACCTCCTTGCTGCCGCCGAGCCGGGCGGCCTCCTTGAGGCGGCGGTAGCAGGACAGCATGTCGCCGAGCTCGCGGGCGGCGGTGGCGCCGTGGAGGTAGTCCTCCTCGGTGAGCTCGACGCCGAGGCGCTCCAGCTCGCGGTACTTGCGCTCCACCCCGGCCCAGACGTTCCGCTCGGCGAGGCGATCCATCTCGTCGGAGAGCCGCTCGTGCTCGGCCTCGGCGACATCCTTGCCCAGGGCGACCCCGGCCCGCGCCAGGCCGAGCAGGAGCCACGCCAGCACCCATACGCTTCGCCTCATCCTCGGAGCCTCCCGGCAGCAACACGGGGCCGGCGAGAACCTTCCCCCGGCCGCGCCGTTCCGTATAACCGAGCGGCCCGGGGGGCTGGCCGCCGGGCGGGGCGGTCGTTACCGAGCGCCGATGAAACCCTTCGAGGTCATCCACCGCGACGCCACGGCCCACGGCGGGCTGGTCGGGGTCGCCCTGCCGGCGGGAGCGGAGCCCGTTCCCGAGGCGGTGCTGCGCCGCCTCCACCCCGGCGAGCAGGACCTCGCCCGCCGCCTCCACGGCTTCCGGCAACCCGCCTTCGTCGGCGGGCGACTCGCGGCGCGGCACGCCATGCAGGTGATCGGCGCCCGCCCCACGCCGGTGCTCGTCGGCCCGCGGGGCGAGCCGACGGCCGAGGGCGGCCTGTCGGTGTCGATCAGCCACACCCGCGACCTCGCCGTCGCCCTGGTGGGGCGGCTCCGCTTCGGCCACCTCGGCGTGGACGTGGAGCGCATCGACCGACCCGACCGCCGCGCCGAGATCGCCGCCCGCGTGCTGACCGAGGACGAGCTGGCGGCGGTCGAGGCGCTGGCGCAGGAACGCCGCTGGACCGCCGTGCTCCTCGCGTTCTCGGTCAAGGAGGCGATCTACAAGGCCCTGGCGCCGCGGCTGCAGCGCTACATCGCCTTCCACGAGGTCGCCGTCACCCCGGATCCCGACGGCTCCGTCGCCGTGGACCTGCGCCTCGACCCGCCGGCCGCCGTCTCGGTGGAAGCGCGCATCGCCTGGTGGCCCGAGCACCTGGTCGCCACGGCCCGGGCCCGCTTCTCCTGAACGCCTTGCCGGGCTCCAGCCCGGTCCCTATGATCCGTTCTTCCCGTTCAGCACGCCCTGATCCCCTCCCCCGCGCCCCGCGGGCCCGCGGGG
>WGAH01000503.1 GCA_015489145.1 Deltaproteobacteria bacterium | reverse complement strand
GGCGAAGGCCCCCCGGGCGGGCGGGATCTCCCACGGCGGCGCGGCGGCGGGCTCGGGCACGGCGACTCCTCGGCAAGGCTCGCCGCTCCCCTACCGGCCCGCGCCCGGCCGGTCCACCGCCCCGCGGTATCGTCGCCGCCGGAGGAGCCATGCCGCTGGTGCCCACCCCCGGAAGCCCCGAGGAGCTCGAAGCCTTCGCCCGCCTCCAGGCCCGCCTGCCCGGCCTGTACCGGCGCGTCGACAACGACGACCGCGTCGAGCACACCGTCGTCGTCGTGCCGAGCCTCAGCCTCGACCCCCAGGAACTCGCCAAGATCAGCGGGGTGCACCACTACGAGGAGCGCCTGCTCTACAACCTCATGCTCCTGCGTCGCCCGCGCACGCGCGTGATCTTCGTGACCAGCCAGGCGCTGCGGCCCACGGTCATCGACTACTACCTGCACCTGCTCACCGGGGTGCCGACCTCCCACGCCCGCAACCGCCTGCACCTCTTCGACTGCGCCGACGCCTCCCAGCAGCCGCTCACCGCCAAGATCCTCGCCCGCCCGCGCCTCCTCCACCGCCTGCGCCGGCGCATCGGCGACCCGGGGCGGGCCCACATGATCTGCTTCAACAGCACGCCCCTGGAGCGCACCCTGGCGGTGCAGCTCGGCATCCCCCTGTACGCCAACGACCCGGCGTTGGCCGACCTCGGCACCAAGAGCGGCAACCGCGAGGTCTTTCGCGAGGCCGGCGTGCCCTTTCCCGACGGCTTCGAGCGCCTGCGCGACGCCGACGACATCGCCGGCGCCCTCGCCGAGCTCAAGCGGCGCCACCCGGAGCTGCGCCGCGCCGTGGTCAAGCTCAACGAGGGCTTCTCCGGCGAGGGCAACGCCCTGTTCCACTTCGACGCCGACCTGCCCGCCGACGCCCCGAACCTCGCCGCCCGCGTGCGGGCCCGCCTGGGCGAGCTGCGCTTCGAAGCCCGGGGCGAGACCCTGGAGCGCTACCTCGGCAAGTTCCGGGAGATGGGCGGGGTGGTCGAGCAGTTCGTCGAGGGCGAGGGCAAGCGCAGCCCCTCCTGCCAGTGCCGGGTGAACGCCGTGGGGCAGGCCCAGCCGATCTCGACCCACGACCAGGTCCTCGGCGGGCCGAGCGGGCAGGTCTTCGAGGGCGCCACCTTCCCCGCCGACGCGGCCTACCGCGCCGAGGTGCAGGAAGCCGGCCTGCGCGTCGCCCGGGTGCTCGCCCGGCGCGGCGTCATCGGCCGCTTCGCCGTGGACTTCGTCAGCGTGCCCCGCGCGGACGGCGGCTGGGACCACCACGCCATCGAGATCAACCTCCGCAAGGGCGGCACCACCCACCCCTTCCTCACCCTGCGCTTCCTCACCGACGGCCGCTACGACCCGGCCACCGGCGAGTTCCTCTCGCTCACCGAGAAGCCGAAGTACTACTTCGCCTCCGATACCCTCCAGCACCCGGCCTACGTGGGCCTGCTGCCCCGCGACCTCATCGACATCGCCGTCTACCACGGCCTCCACTTCCACTCGACCACCGAGCGCGGCGTCGTCTTCCACCTGCTCGGCGCGCTCAGCGAATTCGGGAAGCTCGGCCTCGTCTGCATCGGCGACAACCCGAAGATGGCGCGCTTCCTCTACAAGAAGTGCGTGAGCGTGCTCGACGAGGAGGTGGGCATCGGCGCGCGGGCGGTGCGCTGAGCCGGGAAAGGGCCGGCCGGAAGCCGGCGCTCCTCGACCCGCGCCCCTTCTCCCTCCCGAATGCCGGCCAGGGCCCGGCACGACGAACACCCGCCTCCCCGCGATCAGAATCGAGGGGCTTGTCGACAAGTGTGCCGATTCTGGCGTTCCTTCGGTCGCGACCGTCGCGTTCTCGGGAATGCCGGCGCTCCCGGCGGCATGCCGAAGGAGGTCCCCTCCGTGACCCTCGTTCCCGCCCGGTTCCTCGGAGCCTGCCCCGCCGCGGGTCCCTTCTTCCCCGCCTCCACGCGAGGCCCTTCCCCGACCGGCGACGGTCCCAAGCCGGGGCGTGCCGGCGAGGGCACCGGGCCGCCGCTTGCCTGCACGAGGCTGGCGCTCCTCCGGCGCTTCGCCGCCTTGTCGGGACTCCCGGCTCGGCGTATCCTCGCAGCCACGCCCGGAGGTTCGATGCGCGCGCCCGCCACCCTGGCCCTGCTGCTTTTCGGCTGCCGTCCCGAGCAGGAATTCACCGCCTTCAAGCGCGAGCTGTCCACGGATCTCGCCACCTTCGACGCCGGCACCGTCGCGGTGGGCGACCGCTACACCCTCGACCTGTTCCCGATGAGCACCGCCACCGGCGAGGTGACGATCTACGACGTCAGCGTCGACGACCCGGACCACTGGACGGTGCTCGAGACCTGGAAGACCGCCGACGAGGAGGAGGGCTACCCGGCCGACGGCTTCCAGACCGTCGCCGGCGGCACCAAGGACGACCCGAGCTACGGCGCGATCTCGGTGGTGTTCTCGCCCGAGACCGAGCAGGAGTACCGCACCGTCCTCACCATCGTCAGCAACGACACCGAGGTCGAGGAGCGCACCGAGGAGGGCTACGGCATCTGGAAGGTGGTGCTCCGGGGCATCGGCCTGTACCCCTGCGCCCGCGTCTACCCCCTGCACTTCGACTTCGGAAAGCGCGCCGCCGGGGGCAGCTTCTACCTCGAGGGCACCATCGAGAGCTGCAGCAACGTGACGCTGACGGTGGCCGACTACGACGTGGCGGGCAGCAAGTCGTACTACCTCGAGACGCCGATGCCGATCTACGTGCTGCCCGGCAGCTCCGAGCCCTTCGAGGTCGCCTACGAGCCCGCCGGCGGCGCTCCGCCGACCACCGGCATCCTCACCTTCGACCTCAACGATCCCGACTTCACCACCGAGATCGAGCTGGTGGGCAACGACTGCACCGACTCCATCGACAGCACCTGGGACCACGACGGCGACGGCTGGCTGGCCGCCGGCGAGGACGGCTCCTGCGGCGGCGACTGCGACGACAACGACCCGTCGGTCAACCCCAGCGCCCTCGAGCGCGCCGGCAACGGCATCGACGACAACTGCAACGGCGTGGTGGACGAGGCCGCCAGCGACCTCGGCAGCGACGACGACGGCGACGGCTACACCGAGAACGACGGCGACTGCGACGACAACGACCCGGACATCCACCCCGGCGCCACCGAGGTCCTCAACCAGGTCGACGACGACTGCGACGACCGCATCGACGAGGGCACGGAGTGGACCGACGACGACGGGGACGGCTACAGCGAGCGCGAGGGCGACTGCGACGACGCCGACGTGCTGGTCCACCCGGGCGCCGAGGAGAAGCAGAACGACCTCGACGACGACTGCGACGACATCGTCGACGAGGGGACCTACGCCTACGACGACGACGGCGACGGCTACGCCGAGCTCGACAGCCCCGAGGCCGACTGCGACGACAGCGACCCGTGGTCCTACCCCGGGGCCACCGAGGATTGCGACGGCCTCGACAACGACTGCGACGGAACCGTCGACGAGGGCGAGGACGGCACCGAGGACGGCGCCTGCGCCTTCCTCGTCGACCGCAAGCCCTCCGCGACGCCGCAGAAGAAGGGCTGCTCGGCGGTGCCCGGCGCGGCCCCCGGGGGGCTCCTCGGGCTGATCGGGCTGTTCGGCCTCGCCGCCCGCCGCCGTCAGCGGCTGCCGGACAGGTAGACGTAGACCCGCCCGGTGCTCGCGCCGGTGGTGTCGTAGCCCCAGGTCCGCGCCGAGAGCACGAGGTCGGCCAGGCCGTCCCCGTCGAAGTCGCCGCCGACGAGCGCGCCGCCGAGGCCGTCGTCGCCGGACTCGGGCTTCCACTCGAGGAGGTCCACGTCGCCCGGGTCGGCGTCGGTGCCGGCGATGCGGTCGCCGCCGAGCAGGTGGACGCGCCCCACCCCCGAGGCCCCGCCGCCGGGCTCGTCGACGAGCACGTCGAGCGTCCCGTCGCCGTCCGCGTCCCCGGCGATGCCGAGGACGGCGCCGAGGTAGCCGCTGCTCCACTGACCCTGCACGTCGGCGGCGGCCACGTCGGCCATCGCCAGGCCGGGGCCGGTGAGCAGGCTCGGCAGGTCGTCGAGGAGGTAGACCGCGCCCCCGTCCTCGGCGCCGGCCCAGTCCTCGAGGACCTGGGTGACCAGCGCGTCGGGGGCGCCGTCCCCGTCGAGGTCCCCGACGGCGAAGGCGTAGCCCAGGGCCTCGTCGTCCACCCCGTCCAGCCCCGCCCAGGCCAGCTCGTCGACGGTGGCGCCGTCCGAGGCGGGGTCGGTCGCCTCGCCCCCGGCGATGAAGTCCAGGCTGCCGGGCACCACCACGTCGCCGGCCTCGTCGGTGGTCCAGGCGTAGCCCTGCCCGACGGCCAGCTCGGCGAGTCCGTCCCCGTCGAGGTCCTCGACCACCCGCACGGCGGTCACCGCGTCCTCGACGTCGCTGGCGACACGCGCGACCACCGCCTCGTCCATCGCCAGGTCGCCCGAGTACGCGCCGCCGGGGATGATCCACACGGTGGAATCGCCGAGCTGCGCGCTGCCGTCGTTGTTCTCGCCGACGGTCATGTTGACGAGCAGCTCCGCGGCCCCGTCCCCGTCGAGGTCGCCGGCGGCGAAGTCGCGGGTGTAGATGTAGCCGTCGTCCCGCGCCGGGCCGAGGTCGTAGCTCAGCTCGGCGGCGGCGTCGCCGTCGGTGAGCTCGGCCGGCCAGCCGCTCGCCTCGCCGTAGAACAGCACGATCCCGAAGTCGCTCACGATGCCGTAGGCGCTGTAGTCGATGGCCCCGCGGCCGACGGCCAGGTCGAGGAGCCCGTCGCCGTCGAAATCGTCGCAGGCCAGCCCGAAGCCGAGGAACCAGTCCTCGCCGGTGACGCGCACGTCGGCGTCGGCCATCGTCATGCCGCTCGTCCAGTCCGCCGCGCCGGCCCCGTAGAACACGCCGACCTGCCCGGCGTAGCTCTCGGACAGGGGGCTGGTGATCACGAGGTCGTCGAGCCCGTCGCCGTCGAGGTCGCAGGCGGCCACCGAGTCGCCGGTGTACTCCTGCTCGCCCTCGGTGCCGTCCACCGTGACCGGCGCGTCCGCCACGTCCAGGCGCGCGCCGTCGGCGCCGTCGCAGTCCTGGTCGAGCCCGTCGTTCATCCAGTCCAGCGCGCCCGGGTGGACCGCCGGGTCGTCGTCGTCGCAGTCCTCGCCGCCGAGCCCGGCGTCGTCCCAGCCGTCGCCGTCCCCGTCGAGGAGGTCGGCGCCGTCGCAGTCCTGGTCGACGCCATCCTTGGCGACCTCCTCGGCCCCCGGGTGGACCGTCGCGTCCTCGTCGTCGCAGTCGTTCCCCCCCGCCCCCTCGCCGTCGAAGCCGTCGCCGTCCACGTCGGTGAGGTCGGCCCCGTCGCAGTCCTGGTCCACCCCGTCGTAGGGCACCTCGTCGGCCCCGGGGAAGGCGGCCGGGTCGGCGTCGTCGCAGTCGTCGCCCGCCTCGCAGCCCTCCGCGGTGAGGTGCCCGTCGCCGTCGGCGTCCCAGCCCTCGTCCACCTCGCCGTCGCAGTCGTTGTCGACCCCGTCGCAGGCCTCCTCCGCTCCCGGGTAGGCGGTGCCGTCCTGGTCGTCGCAGTCCTCGCTGGCCGGGTAGCCGTCGTGGTCGAGGTCGGGGTCGTAGGCGGGCCCCGTGTCGCCGGTGTCGTCGGCGACCGCGCCGCCGTCGCCCGGCTCCGGCTGGGACGCCTTGCCGCCGCAGGCCGGCGAGAGGAGCAGGACGGAGAGCCACAGGAACCCGGGGGAGACGGCGCGCATGGACACCTCCACGTCGCGATGGTAGCGCAACGCGGGTGCCCCGGCGGTTTCGGGCCCCGCCGCCGAGGAGAGGCCATGATCACCGACCTTCGGGACCACCTCGACCTGCTGCGCCGGGAGGGCGAGCTGGTCGAGATCGAGGCCCCCGTCGACCCGCACCTCGAGATCGCCGAGGTCCACCGCCGGGTCATCGCCGCCGGCGGGCCGGCCCTGCTGTTCCGCAACCCCGTGGGCCACGCCATGCCGGTGGTCACCAACCTGTTCGGCACCCGCCGGCGGGTCGAGCTCGCCTTCGGGACGCGCCCCCGGGCCTTCGTCGAGCGCACCGCCCGCCTGGTCCACGAGCTGCTGCCCCCCTCGGCGGGCCGCCTGTGGGCCGCCCGGGACTGGTTCGCCGCGGCGATGCGCGTGGGCACGCGCCGGCGGCGCCGCGGCCCGGTGCTGGAGGTGGTGGACGACCCGCCGCGCCTCGGCGAGCTGCCGCTGCTCACCACCTGGAAGGGGGACGGCGGCGCCTTCGTCACCCTGCCCCTCGTCTACACCGAGCACCCCGAGACCGGCGTGCCCAACCTCGGCATGTACCGGGTGCAGCGCCACGACGACCGCACCACCGGGATGCACTGGCAGATCGGCAAGGGCGGCGGCTTCCACCACCACGCCGCCGAGGCCCGCGGCGAGGCCCTGCCGGTGACGATCCTCGTCGGCGGCCCCCCGGCCCTCATC
>WGAH01000502.1 GCA_015489145.1 Deltaproteobacteria bacterium | reverse complement strand
TCCCGCGCCCAGTCGGCCAGCGCGGCACCGTCCAGGACGGCGGCGGCCGCCGCCGTCCTGGACGGTGCCGCGCTGGCCGACTGGGCGCGGGAGGTCCGCGCCGCCGGGGTCGAGGAGCTGGTCGGCCTGGAGGGTCCCGAGCTACCCTCCGTCCTCTCCCGGCAGCTCGACGCCGGGGCCTGCGTCGGGCGGCTGTGCCTGTGGTCCTGGTCGGCGTCGGCCGGGGCGCCCACCCCGGAGGTCTCGCCATGAACGCCCGCACCGCGCGTCTCCTCGCCCTCGCCGTCGCGGCCCTCGCCCTGGCCGTCGGCGCCGCGGTGCTCGGCTGGCGCCACGTCCACCGCGTGGTCTCGGACCCGATCACCCGCCCCGACCCGGACATTCCCGGGCATCCCGAGGTGCTGCTCCCCAACCTGCGCGACGCGGTCGTCGTCGTGCCGGACCGCCCCCACGATCCGGCCGAGGCGCGGGCCGCCGACCGCTTCGAGCGCATCCACCGCCTTCGCCGCTTCACCGTCTCGACCAACTCCCGGGGCCTGCGGGGACCGGAGTTCGCGGTCCCGGCGCCGGGGCCGCGCGTCCTCTGCCTGGGCGACTCGGTGACCTTCGGCTGGGGGGTCGCCTACGAGGACAGCTACCCGGCGGTGCTCGCCCGCGAGCTGGGGGTCGAGGTGCTCGACGCCGGGGTGCCGGCGATGAAGCCGCCGGCCATCGCCGACTGGGCCGAGCGCCACGCCCGGGAACTCGACGCCGACCTGGTGATCTTCGCCCGGCGGCCCGACTGGAGCGGCGGCTCCCGGGACCCGGTGGGCGACCTGACCCTGGCCGTGCGCCGGGTGCGCGCGGCGGTGGCCCCGGCGCCGGTGGTGCTGGTGCTCCCGCCGGTGAGCACCTTCGACGTCAAGGGCAGCCGGGCCTGGCGGGAGGAGGACGCGCGCATCCGGGAGCGCCTGGCGACGGTGCCGATGCTCGAGCTCACGCCGATCTTCCGCGAGGCCCAGCGCGGCCGGCCGGGCATCGTGCTCGAGGTCGAGGGGGACGCGCAGCGCGTCGTCGAGCAGCCCGGCGGCGCCGTGCTCCTGGAGGCGCGGGGGGCCGGGGACCGCCTCGCGCCCGAGGTCGTCGCCCTGTTCGAGTCCCGTCCCGACCTCGCCGAGCCGCTCTTCTTCGACGGCGGCCACCCGGACCGCGAGGGCTACGCCCTGTTCGCCCGGTCGGTGGCCGACTTCCTGCGCGAGCGCGGCCTGGTGCCGGGCGGTTGAACCCGCGTGTCAGGGCGCCTCGAGGCGGGCGTAGTAGACGTGGTTGTGCCCGCGCACGCCCTGGTTCCACACGACGTGGAAGGCCCCGTCGGGCCCGGCCACCAGGGAGGGCAGCCCGGGCTTGCCCCAGTCGAGCTCGGCCACCTTGCGGGGGGCGCTCCAGCCCTCGCCGCGGTTCAGGCTGTAGACCAGCTCGGCGTCGTCGCCGATGTCCCAGCCCCAGACCAGGCACAGCACGCCGGCGTCGTTGACGGCGATTTCCGGGTCGAAGTGGAAGCCGCCCCAGCCCCGCGAGGGCTCGGCGGCGGGGCCCCAGGCCCCCGGGCGGCCCGAGCGCACGTAGACGGCGAGGGGCCGCTGGCGCTCCTTGTGGAAGAAGGTGACGTGGTCGCGCCCGTCGGGGCCGAAGGCGAAGTGGGCCCGCTCGCCCTTGGGGCCGGTGGCGCTGAGGTCCTCGGGCGCGCCGACCCGGCCGTCGCGGCCCTCGGCGACGTACAGCTCGGTGGGCTCGCCGCCGGTGCCCACGTCGTAGCCGACGAGCACGCTGCCGTCGGGGCGGCGCTCGACGTTGGTGTGCCAGGCGTCGGCGCGGCCGTCGGTGAGGGCGGCGGGCTCGGACCAGCGCCCGTCGCGCCGCCAGCGCCACCAGGCCCGGAAGCGGTGGGCCTCGCCGAAGCGCTTGCCGATGAAGACGTAGGCGAGGTCGTCGCCGGTCGCGTCGGCGACGTGCCCGCTGCCGATCTCGTAGTCGCCCGCCCAGGTGAGGGGCTCGGGCTCCGACCAGCCGGATCCGCGCCACTCGGTGAGCCATCCGCGGCTTCGCAGGTCCTCGCCGGCGTGATCGAAGACCACCACCGCGCTTCCGTCGGCGCGGACGACGAGATCGGGCCCCCAGTTGCGGCCGCTGTCGAAGCCGAGGGGCGCCGGGTCGGTCCAGTGCGCGCCGTCCCGGGAGGTGCGGTGGCGGATCAGGTCGCCGGCCGGATCGCGCTCGTAGTAGACGACGTGAATCGTGCCGTCGGCGCCCACCGCCACCTGCGGCCGGTAGCCGCCGGCGGGCTCGGAGGTGAGCCGCACCGGCTCGGTCCAGGCGCTCCCGGCGGGGATCGGCGGTCCCGGCGGCGCGGGCATTCCGTGAAAGGGCGGAAAGCCGGTCGGGTCCTGGAACTCGGCGCCGCTCTCGGGGCCCGGGTGCCCGGCGGACCGGGGCCGTCCGGGGGG
>WGAH01000501.1 GCA_015489145.1 Deltaproteobacteria bacterium | reverse complement strand
GCGATGCCCTGCTCCAGCTCGTCGAGCTGCACCGGCTTGCGGTAGACCCGCCGCACGCGCGCCGGCCCGCCCCCCGCCTCCAGGGCGCGGTCGGGCGCCGCCGTGCAGACGATGATGCGCGGGTCCGAGCCGAGGCGCCCGCAGGCGCGGTCGAGGGAGCGCAGGTCGAGGCCGGGGATCTCGAGGGCGAAGACCACCAGGTCGGGCTGGAAGCGGCCGAGCTCCACCCCGGCCTCGAAGGCGCTGTCGGCGTAGCGCACCTCGAGGTCGGTCCGGGCCTCGAGGAAGGCGCTCACCGTCTCGCAGAAGTCGCGCTCCGGGTCGACGACCAGCACCCGCCGGCCGCCGCGATCCGCGCCCTCCGCCGCCGCGGGCCGGTCCAGCTCCGCCACCGGCAGCCCGTGCTCCCGGGCGAAGCGGAGCACCTCGTCGCGGTGGATGCGCCGGTGGCCGCCGGGGGTCCGGTGCGCGGCGATGTGCCCGGCGCGGTGCCAGTTCGCCACCGTCGCGGCGGTCACCCCGAGCAGCTCGGCGACCTGCCGCGTCGTGAGAAAGAGGGGGGCGCGCCCCCCTCCTGGTTCCCTCGCGCTCACCGGCGGGCGCTACAGGATGCGGAAGCGGAAGTTCGTCTCGCCGATGATGATCTCCTCGCCGCCGAAGAGCCGGCGCTCCTGGATCAGCTCGCCGTTGACCAGGGTGCCGTTCGAGGACTTGTTGTCCTCGATGTAGAAGCTGTTGCCGCGGCGGAACAGCCGGCAGTGGAAGCGGGAGACCTTGGAGTCGTCCTTGATCTGCAGGTCGTTGTCGCGACCGCGGCCGATGCGGAGCACCTCGCCGTGGATCGGGTAGATCTGCTCCTCGGCGGTGCCCTCCTTGTACAGGAGCAGGGCGCGGCGCGGCTCCTCCTCGGGCTCGGGCGCGGGCTCCTCGACGGCGGACTCGATGTCGATGCCGATCTCCTCGCCCTCCTGGCCGATCGCCCGGCCCTCCTCGAGGTCGAGCTCGACCTCGGCGGCCGGGGCGGCGGCCTCGACGTCGACCTCGCCGGCCTCGGCCTCGAAGCCGAAGTCCACCTCGTCGCCGGCCTCGATGGCCTCGTCCTCGGGGGCCTCCTCGGCCTCGACGGTCTCGGCCGAATCGTAGACCGGCGAGACGTCCTCCTGGATCGGCACGGAGGAGGTGTGGACCCCCTCGGGCTCGGCGGGGGTGGTGCCGTCGGGCTGGTTGGCCTCGGCGGCCATCTCGACCCAGCGGTCCAGCGCGTCGCCGAGGGCCTTGCGCTCGGCCTCGAGCTCGGCGAGGCGGGCGTTGGCGGCGTCGAGCTTCTCGCGCAGCTCCTTGCTGGCCTCCTCGAAGCCGGCGTCGTCGAGCTCGCCGATGGCGCGGCGCAGCTCGAGCTCCTCGAGCTCGGTGGAGGACTCGGCGTTGGCGGACTTGATCCCGGCGATCTCCTCGTCGATGCCGGCGATGGCGGACTCCATCTCCGGGACCTTCGGGAGAACCTTGTCGGCGACCTCCGAGGACTTGATCTCGTGGTCGAGGACGACCTTCTCGATCACCTGCGGCGAGAACCGGTCCGCCTGGGCGCGGGCGCGGCGGATGTAGTCGCGGTGCTTGGCGTATTCGTCGAGGAGTTCGGAAAACCCGTTCAGCAGCTCTTGGTGTTCCATCGTGCCGATCTGCTCCTGGAGTGCCGCGGCCCGCCCCCTCTCGCGCACCGAATCGCGGCGATCGCGGCGGCCGCACCTGGCCCGGACCGTTGATATTAGAGCGGCGGCCCGCATGTCAACCCTGCCGGCGCCCTTCCCCGGCAACGCGCCGGCAAAGGCCGGGCCCGGGCCGCCGCGACGCCTCCCGGTCCCGGGGATCGCGCGGGGCGCCGGTCAGGGCGAGGCCGGCTCGTCGAGGGCGGGCAGCGGCGCCGGGCGCAGGCCCAGGCGGGCCCGGCGGCGGCGCGTCAGCCGGGCGGCGTCGGCGGCGGAGGTGGTGCGAAAGGTGAGGTCCAGGGCGATCACCGGCAGCAGCAGCGACGCCCCGGAGCGCTGGCTCAGCGCGTAGCCGGTGGCGCCGATGAGCAGCAGCTCCACCGCCGAGTACTTCCCGAAGGTGGCCCAGTCGCCCAGCGCCGCGTGCCCGGCGCCGGGCCACACCGCCGACAGCGCCACCACCACCCCGGCCGGGGGGTGGGGCGGCGGGTCGGCGGCCCAGGCCGCGCGCTCCGCGCGAATCGCGTCGAGCTGCGCCTCGAAGTCCGCGAGGGACACGGCTTCCTCGTCGACGCGCACCCCCGTGACCAGGGCGACGGGCACCTCCTGGACCCGGTCCCCCCCGGTGAGCACCAGGGTCGCGCCGCCACCCGGCTCGTCGCGCAGGTCGTAGTACCAGCCCCGCACCACCTCGCCCGTCGCCAGGGACAGCTCGAGGCGGTCGTTGCCGTCGAGGGCCCAGGCCCCGCCGAGCATGCCGAGCAGCAGCGCGATCACAGGTAGGCCCCCTCGTCGACGGCGAGGTTGCTGAACAGCGCGTACTCGCCCTGCCAGGCCAGCTTGACGGTGCCGGTGGGCCCGTTTCGCTGCTTGGCGACGATCACCTCGGCCACCCCGGGCTCGGTGGTCTCCTTGTTGTAGTACTCGTCGCGGTAGATGAACATGATCACGTCGGCGTCCTGCTCGATGGCCCCGGACTCGCGCAGATCGCTGAGCACCGGGCGCTTGTTCGGCCGCTGCTCGACGCCGCGGTTGAGCTGGCTGAGCGCCAGCACGGTGATGTCGAGCTCCTTGGCCAGCGCCTTGAGGCCGCGGCTCGACGTGCTGACCTGCTGCTCGCGGCTCAGGCGCGGGTCGCCCTGCATGAGCCCGATGTAGTCGACGATGATCAGCCCGAGCTCCGGGTGTTGCGACTTGAGCCGCCGCGCCTTGCTGCGGACCTGGGTGATGCTCACCCCCGGGGTGTCGTCGATGTAGAAGGGAAGGTGGTAGAGCTCCTCGGCGGCGGCGCTCAGGGCCGGCAGGTCGCGGTCGCGGCTCAGCATGCCGGTGCGGACGCGCTGGGCGTCGACCTTGGCCTGGGAGCAGAGCAGCCGGGTCGCGAGCTGCCCCCGGCTCATCTCCAGCGAGAAGACGCCGACCCCCACCCCGGCGAAGGCGGCGTGCCGGGCGATGTTGAGCGCCAGCGCGGTCTTGCCCATCGCCGGCCGGGCCGCGAGGATGACGAGGTCGGTGCGCTGGAGCCCGGCGAGCTTGCGGTCGAGGTCGACGAAGCCCGTCGGCGTGCCGGTCACCTCGCTGGAGTGCTCGGCGAGCTGCTGGATGCGGAGGAACTCCCCGTCCACCACCCGCGAGAGCTGCTCCCAGTCGCTCGCCCCCCGCTCCTGCGTGACCTGGAAGATCGCCGACTCGGCGAAGTCGAGGAGGTCCGCCAGGGCCCGCTCGCCGCCGTAGACCTGGTCGGCCACCAGCCGGGCCGTCATCAGCAGGCGGCGCTCGACGGCGCGCTCGCGCACGATGCGCGCGTAGTAGTCGATGTTCTCGGTGCTCGGCACCTCGTCGGGGAGCTGGGTGACGTAGGTGAGCCCGCCGTACTCCTCGGGCTTGCCCGCGCGGCGGATCTGCTCGGCCACCGCCACCATCTCGGTGGGCTCGCCCCGCTCCCCCATCTCGAGCATGAGCTGGAAGAGCCGGGCGTGCTCCTCCCGGTAGAAGTCCTCGGGACGCAGCTTCTCGGCCACCTCGGTGAGCCGCCGGGGGTCGAGCATGATCCCGCCGAGCACCGCGCGCTCGGCTTCGAGGCTTCGGGGCATGGGCCGGGCTTCGTCCACCGCTCCTCCAGGGAACACCGAGATTGCCACGGACGGGCGCCGCACGCACGGACCCGCCGGCCCCGACGAGCGGGACGCGGCGGGCGCGGCGTCGTCCGGCGACTACTTCTGGATCACGTAGACCTTGAGCCGGGCCTCGACCTCGCGGTGCAGGCGCACGGGCACCTGGAACACGCCGATGTGGTGGATCGGCTCCTCGAGGATGATCGAGCGCCGGTCGAGCTCGAAGCCCTCGGCGGCGTAGGCCTCGGCGATGTCGCGGTTGGTGACGGAGCCGAAGAGCTTGCCGTCCTCGCCGGCCTCGCGCTTCACCGTGACCGGGACCTCGGCGAGCTTGTCGGCGAGCTCCTTCGCCTTCGCCATCTCGCGGTGGGCCTTGGCCTCGGCCATCGCCTTCTGGTGGGCGAGGCGGTTCTTGTTGCGCTCGTCGGCGATGACGGCGAGGCCCCGGGGCACGAGGAAGTTGCGCGCGTAGCCGTCGCGGACGCGCACGATGTCGCCCACCCGGCCGAGCCCGGCCACGTCCTGCTGCAGGATCACGTTCATTTCGACCCCCTACTCGACCGCGAGGAAGGGAAGGAAGGCGATCTGCCGGGCGCGCTTGATCGCGACGGCGAGCTCGCGCTGGTGGCGGGCGCAGTTCCCGGAGATGCGCCGGGGCACGATCTTGCCGCGCTCGGTGATGAAGTGGCGCAGCAGCTTCGGGTCCTTGTAGTCGATGACCTGCGAGCTGTCGGCGCAGAAGCGGCACACCTTGCGGCGGCTGAAGCGGCGGTTGCGACTCATGTCGAGCCTCCTGGAAGGGGGTTGGGGATCAGTTCGCGCTCGGGGCGTCGGCGGGCTTGTCGCCGGAACCCTCGGCGGCGCCGGCGGTCTCGCCCTCGCCCAGCCCGAGGGCCTCGGCGCGGCGGGCCTTGCGTTCCTCGGCCACGGCCCGGCGCTCCTCGGGGTCGACGTGCTCGGCGAGGCGCACCGTGAGGAACCGGATCAGGTTGTCCTCGAGGCGCAGGACGCGCTCGAACTCCCGCGGGAGATCGGCGGGACCGACGTAGTTGATGTAGGTGTAGTGGCCGCTGTGGTGCTTCTTGATCGGGTAGGCCAGCTTGCGCCGCCCCCAATCCTCGTCGGCGAGGATCGTGCCGTGGTTCTCGGCGATGATCGCGCGGAAGCGGTCGTGCAGCCGCTTCGTCTCGGCCTCGGGCAGCTCGGGCCGCGTGACGTAGATGGTTTCGTACTCGTGGAAGATCATGGGAGAACCTCTCAGAAGTGGATGAGCGCGCCGTAGGTGGCCAGCAGCGGGGCGATGACGAGCGAGACGACGCTCATCAGCTTGACGAGGATGTTGAGGGAGGGGCCGGCCGTGTCCTTGAACGGGTCGCCCACGGTGTCGCCGACGACGGCGGCCTTGTGGGCCTCGGAGCCCTTGCCGGCCAGGGTGCCGTCGGCGAGCTTGAAGCCGCCGGGCTGCTCGATGGTCTTCTTGCCGTTGTCCCAGGCGCCGCCGGCGTTGGCCATGAAGATCGCCATCGCCACGCCGGAGACGAGCACGCCGGCCAGCAGGCCGCCGAGGGCCTCGGCGCCGAGGACGAAGCCGATGAGCACCGGGGTGATGACCGCCATGAGACCGGGCACCACCATGCGCTTGATCGCGGCGGCGGTGGAGATGTCGACGCAGCGGGCGGTGTCGGGCTTGGCCTTCCCCTCGAGGAGGCCGGGGATCGTGTCGAACTGGCGGATGACCTCGAGGATCATGTCGCCGGCCGCCTCGCCCACGGCCTTCATCGCCATCGAGGAGAACAGGAAGGGCATCATGGCGCCGACGAAGACGCCGGCCATGACCACCGGCGAGGCGATGTCGATGCCGTGCTTGATGCCGGCCTGCTGGATGAAGGCGGCGAACAGGGCGAGGGCCGTCATCGCGGCGCTGCCGATGGCGAAGCCCTTGCCGATGGCGGCGGTGGTGTTGCCCACGGCGTCGAGCTTGTCGGTGCGCTCGCGAACCACGGGCTCCTGGTGCGACATCTCGGCGATGCCGCCGGCGTTGTCGGCGATGGGGCCGTAGGCGTCCACCGCGAGCTGGATGCCGGTGGTCGACAGCATGCCGAGGGCCGCGATGGCGACGCCGTACAGGCCGGCCACCTGCGCGGCGAGGACGACGCCGATGGCGATGACGAGGATCGGCAGGGCGGTGGACTGCATGCCGACGCCGAGGCCGGCGATGATGTTGGTCGCCGGGCCGGTGCCGGACTGGGAGGCGATCAGGTTGACCGGGCCCTTGCCCATCGAGCAGTAGTACGAGGTGATCATGCCGACCGCCACGCCGACGGCCAGGCCGATGACGGTGGCGAGGCCCACCTGCCACCACATCACCACCTCGCCGGTGGAGGCGACGGTGGCGCCCTCGGCCGGCCACAGCCACTTCGCCAGGGCGAAGGTCGCGACGGCCATCACGCCCGCGGCGCCGAAGGCGCCGGTGTCGAGGGCCACCTGCGGGTTGCCGCCCTCCTTGGTGCGGACGAAGAAGGTGCCGACGATGGAGGCCAGGGTGCCGCCGGCGGCGATGAGCAGCGGCAGCAGGATCGCGTTGAGGTGGACCTCGGCGCCGCCCTTGAAGCCCAGGGCCAGGACCATCGTGCCGACGATGGCGCCGACGAAGGACTCGAAGAGGTCGGCGCCCATGCCGGCCACGTCGCCGACGTTGTCGCCCACGTTGTCGGCGATGACGGCGGGGTTGCGCGGGTCGTCCTCGGGCAGGCCGCTGCGGACCTTGCCGACCAGGTCGGCGCCGACGTCGGCGGCCTTGGTGTAGATGCCGCCGCCGACGCGGGCGAAGAGCGCGATGCTGCTCGCGCCCATGCTGAAGCCGGTGATGACGTTCAGCGCGGTCTGGAGGCCCGTGTCGGTGGTGCCGTAGACCTGCTGGTAGACGATCCAGAGGAGGCCGAGGCCGAAGATCGCGAGGCCGACCACGCTCATGCCCATGACCGAGCCGCCGGAGAAGGCGACGGCCAGCGCCTGGGGCAGGCCCTTGCGGGCGGCGGCGGTGGTGCGGACGTTGGCCTTGGTGGCGACCTTCATGCCGACGTAGCCGGCCAGGCCGCTGGCGAAGGCGCCGGCGACGAAGGAGAGGGCGATGACCGGGCTCTGGGTCTCGCCGCCGGTGTTGGCGATGGCGAGGAGGACCGCGACCACGACGACGAAGATCGCGAGCACCTTGTACTCGCGGCCCAGGAAGGCCATCGCGCCCTCCTGGATGCGGGAGGCGATGTCCTTCATCGTGTCGTTGCCGGGGTCCTGGCGGGCGACCCAGCTCGCCTTCCAGAAGGCGAACAGGAGGGCCAGCGCGCCGACGATCGGCACGGCGTACTCAATCATGGTTCAGGCTCCCGCGGGGGAGGAGGCCCCCGCTCGGTGAGGGGTGGGCGCCGGGGGAATCCCCGGCGGTCGCCGGCGGGCCGGCGTCGGAATCAGGGTTGGGCTTCCGGCGACGCGAGGGCCGCGCGTTGAAGCGGTTCATGGCGGTCTCGAGGCCGTCGAGCACGATCGTCTCGGCGGCGTCGGCGGCGCGGTCGACGATCCCGTCGAGGGCGTCGCGCTGTTCGGGGGTCCACCGCGCGAGCACGAAGCGGGCCCCCTCCCAGCCGGCGGGCGGGCGACCGATGCCGACCCGCACCCGCGCGTAGGCCTTGCCGACGTGCCGGTCGAGGTCGCGCAGGCCGTTGTGCCCGGCGGCGCCGCCGCCGCGCTTGCAGCGGATCGTGCCGAAGGGGAGGTCCATGTCGTCGTGGACGACGACGAGCCGGTCGAGCGGCACCTTGTAGTAGTGCAGCAGCGAGGCGACGGGCTGCCCCGAGCGGTTCATGAACTGCTGGGGCCAGACCAGCAGGCAGCGCTCGCCGCGCAGGGCGGTGGACAGCACCCGGGCGCCGGATCGGACGCGGGGGGTGCCGCCGGGCTCCCAGCGGGAGGCGAGGCGGTCCACCACGTCGAAACCGACGTTGTGCCGGGTGCCGGCGTACTCGCCGCCCGGGTTGCCGAGACCGACGACCATCCACACGGGCTCAGGCCTCGGCTTCCTCGGACTCCTCCGCCTCCTCGGCCGCCAGCGCGGCGCCGCGCTTGCCGAAGACCGTGACGACGTTGAAGTCGCTCTTGTAGAGGATCTCGCAGCCCTCGGGGGCCTCGATGGCGGAGACGCGGATGAAGTCGCCGACCTGCATGGAGGTGACGTCGACCTCGATCGCCTCGGGGATGTCCTGGGGCCGGCTGCGGACCCGCAGGGTGCGGCGGACGAGGCGCAGGGTGCCGCCCATCTTGGTGCCCTCGGCCACGCCCCGGGTGCGGACGGGCACGTCCACCGTGACGACGACCTCCGGGTCGACCTCGTAGAAATCGACGTGGCGGGCCACCTTGCTCACCGGGTGCCGCTGGATCTCGCGGACCAGGCACAGGTGCTTGTCGCCCTCGACATCGACCTCGATGAGCGTGTTGGCGTTGCCCGTCTGGCGGAAGATGCGGTCGAGGGCCGCCGGGTCGACGGCCACGGGGCTGGCGGGGCGCCCGCCGCTGTAGATCACGCCGGGGAGCTGACCCGCGCGCCGCAGCTTCCGTGCGGCGCCCTTGCCGGTCGCGGTGCGCCTGGTCGCGCTGAGGCTCATGGTGTTCATCGGTTCTCCTGAGAAGCGGGGTGGAGGGACCCGCGAGTGGAAAAGGCCTCGCTGTAGCCCGGGTCGGCGACGCGCAGGGGGGCGGG
>WGAH01000500.1 GCA_015489145.1 Deltaproteobacteria bacterium | reverse complement strand
CCCCCTCGTCGCCGTGCTCGCGGCGAGCCTGCTCTCCCCCGCCGCCCTCGCGCGCAAGGGCAAGAAGAAGAAGTCCGCCGAGCCCGCCGACCAGGCCGCCGCCGAGGTGACCCCCGACGTGCCCGGCGACGCCGCCAGCCGCCGCTTCGCCAAGGGCCTGGTCGCCGCGCAGATCCACGACTTCAGCCCCACCGACGCCGCCACCGGCGCCACCTTCGTCTACCAGACGATGTCCTTCGAGCCCGACAACACCTGGAAGGGCTCCGGCTACATCGAGGTCGTGGACGAGCGCATGGAGTGCACCGAGGCCGGCCACTGGTCGATGGAGCCCGCCGCCAGCCCCACCGAGGCCACCGTCAACTGGACCGTCGACAAGACCGACTGCCCGGGCCGGGAGGTCGGCGAGAAGGTGCGCGCCCTCGTCAAGCTGCTCGACGACGGCGGCATCGACGTCACCTTCCGCTGAGCGGGCGGGTCGCCGGCGCCGCGAGGATCGCCTCGGCGGCGCGGAGGCCGTCGAGGGCCGCGCTGGCGATGCCGCCGGCGTAGCCCGCCCCCTCGCCGAGAACGTGGAGCCCCGCCACCGTCGGGGAGGCCCCCGCCTCGTCGCGCAGGAAGCGAACCGGGGAGGTGGTGCGGCTCTCGGGGGCGATGAGCACGGCTTCCTCGCAGATGAAGCCGGGGAGCCGCCGGTCGAAGTGCCGGAAGGCGGCCGCGAGGGCGACCGCGACGGGCTCGGGGAGGATCGCCCGGAGATCGGCCGGGGTCACCCCCCGGGGGTAGCTGACCCGGGGCAGGTCGGCGGTGACGCGGCCGTCGAGGAAGTCGACGAGACGCTGCGCCGGGGCCCGGAACGCGCCGCCGCCGGCGGCGAAGGCCGCGCGCTCGAGGGCGTCCTGGTAGCGCACCCCCGCGAGGGGATCGGCGGGATCGTCGTAGTCGGACACCGGCACCTCCGCGACGACGGCGCTGTTGGCCCACCAGGAGGCCCGCCGCGAGAAGCTCATGCCGTTGACGACGACCCGCCCGGGGTGGTTGGTCGCCGGGACGACGGTGCCGCCGGGGCACATGCAGAAGGTGTGCGCGGCGCGGACCCGCCCGCCGGGAGGGTGGGAGCGCAGGCGGTAGCTGGCGGCGGGCAGTTCCCCCCGGGGCCGGCCGTAGCGCGCGAGGTCGATGCGCTTCTGCGGGTGCTCCACCCGCACCCCGACCCGGATGGGCCGCTGGACCGCCCGCGCTCCGGCGGCCACGAGCATCGCCCAGGTGTCCCGGGCGCTGTGCCCCGGAGCCACCAGCACCGGGGAGCCGGCGATCTCCTCTCCGTCGGCGAGGCGGACGCCGACGCAGCGCCGTTCCTCGACGAGCAGGTCCGCGACCGCGGCCCGAAACCGGATCTCGGCGCCGCGCCCGACGAGCGCCGCCCGCATGCGCGGGAGGATCTCCCGGATGCGGTCGGTGCCGATGTGGGCCCAGCCCTCCTCGAGGATCGCCGGGTCGGCGCCGTGCTCCACGAGCACCCGCAGGATCCAGCCCACCTCCCCGTCGCGCCGGCGGGTGTAGATCTTGCCGTCGGAAAAGGTGCCCGCGCCGCCCTCGCCGAACAGCAGGTTGCTCTCCGGGTCGAGCTCGCCGTGGCGCAGGAAGCGGCGCACGCGCCGCTGGCGCTCCTCCACCGGGTCGCCGCGCTCGAGGAGCAGGACGGGAGCCCCGGCCTCGGCGAGACGCCACGCCGCGAACAGGCCGGCGGGACCCGCCCCGACGACGATGGGCCGGCCGGGGCCGCGCCAGCGCCGGGCCGGCAGGCTCAACCGGCCCCGCCGGGCCTCGTCCCGCTCGGTGTAGCGCCGCACCCCGGGCGGCCGGCGGGCGAGGATTTCCGCCTCCAGGCCGTCGTCCACCTCGACCTTCCAGGTGGACATCCAGCGCGGGGGCCGGCGCCGGCCGTCGAGGGAACGGCGGACCATCTCGACCCGGCGCAGGCGCGCGGCCGGCACCCCGAGGCGCTCGGAGAGCGCCCGGCGAACCGCGGCATCCTCCCGGGACCAGGCGACGTTTCCTACCAGCAGAGCCACCGGCGGACCTCCTCGATCTCCGGTTTCCGGCCCCCGCCTATCCCCGGTGGGCGTGTTATGGGCGGCCCCTTCCCACGATCCCCTCCCCGAGGTGCCCTCATGGCCATCCGCATCGCTCTCAACGGCTTCGGCCGCATCGGCCGCAGCGTCCTGCGCGCCGGCTGGGACGACCCCGACATCGAGTTCGTCTTCATCAACGACCTCACCACCGACGAGATGCTCGCGCACCTGCTGAAGTACGACAGCGTGCACGGCGTCTTCCCCCACCCGGTGAGCGCGGTCGAGGGCGGGATCCGCATCGGCGAGACCACCGTGCCCACCGGCGCCGTCGCCGATCCATCCCAGCTCCCCTGGGGCGAGCTCGACGTCGACATCGTCTTCGAGTGCACCGGCGTCTTCCGCAAGCGCGAGGCCGCGGCGAAGCACCTCGAGGCCGGCGCCCGCCGGGTGGTGATCAGCGCCCCGGCCGTCGAGCCGGACTTCACCTGCGTGGTGGGCGTGAACGACGACCAGCTCCGCCCGGAGCACCGCATCCTCTCCAACGCCTCGTGCACCACCAACTGCCTGGCCCCCTTCGCCAAGGTCCTGCACGAGCGCTTCGGCATCGTCGGCGGCCTGATGACCACCGTGCACTCCTACACGATGGACCAGAAGCTCCTCGACGCGCCGCACAAGAAGGACTTCCGGCGCGCCCGGGCCGCGGCGGTCAACATCGTGCCCACCTCCACCGGCGCCGCCAAGGCCGTCGGGCTGGTGCTGCCCGAGCTCGCCGGCAAGCTCAACGGCCTCGCGATCCGGGTGCCCACGCCCAACGTCAGCCTGGTCGACCTGGTCTTCACCACCGACGAGCCGGTGAGCGTCGCCGCGATCAACGAGGCGCTGTCCGAGGCCGCCGCCGGCCCCCTCGCCGGGATCCTCGCGGTGAGCGAGGCCCCCATCGTGTCCGGCGACCTCGTCGGCAACCCGCACAGCTCCATCGTCGACCTCCCCCTGACCATGGTGTCGGGCGACCACACCGCGAAGGTGCTGAGCTGGTACGACAACGAGTGGGGCTTCAGCAACCGCATGCTCGACCTCGCCCGGCGCCTCGCGGCGCTCGACGGCTAGCCGGGAGGACCCGATGGCCCTGCCCCCCACGGTCGACGAGCTGGAGCTCGACGGAGACGCCGTCCTCCTGCGCGTCGACTTCAACGTCCCCCTCGCCGACGGCGAGGTGGCCGACGACACCCGCATTCGCGCCGCCCTGCCGACGATCGCGTACCTCCGCGAGCGGCAGTGCCGGGTGGTCGTGTGCAGCCACCTCGGGCGCCCGAAGGGCGAGCCCCGCCCGGACCTGAGCCTGGAGCCCGCCGCGGCCCGCCTCGCCGAGCTCCTCGACGCCGAGATCGTGTTCGCCCACGCCACCGTCGGCGAGGACGTCGAGCAGCTCGCCCGCGACCTGCCTCCCGGCGGGGTCATGGTCGTCGAGAACCTCCGCTTCCACCCCGGCGAGAAGTCCGGCGACCCCGCCTTCGGGGCGGCGCTGGCGCGGCTCGGGCGGGTGTACGTCAACGACGCCTTCGGCGCCATGCACCGGGCCCACGCCTCGATCAGCGTCGTGCCCGGCCTCATGGAGCGCGCCGCCATCGGCTTCCTGGTCAAGCGCGAGATCGAGGCGCTGAGCCGCCTCGTCGAGCAGCCCCGCCGCCCCTTCGTCGCCATCCTGGGCGGCGCCAAGGTCTCCGACAAGATCGGCGTGATCGAGAGCCTCGCCCGCAAGAGCGACGTGCTCCTCGTCGGCGGCGCCATGGCCAACACCTTCCTGGCCGCCCGCGGCGTCGCCGTCGGCAGCTCGCGGGTCGAGAAGG
Source organism: Deltaproteobacteria bacterium (assembly GCA_015489145.1). Classification (GTDB taxonomy): domain Bacteria; phylum Myxococcota_A; class UBA796; order UBA796; family UBA2385; genus S143-5. The sequence continues at coordinate 1,515 of WGAH01000500.1, read as the reverse complement.
ACAAGCTCCTCCTGGCGCGGCGGGTGCTCGAGCGCTGCGAGGATCGCGATGTCCGCGTCGAGCTGCCCACCGACCACGTCGTCGCCCGCGCCGTCGAGGCCGACGCCGAGACGCGCACCGTCGAGCAGGTCGAGGACGGCTGGATGTCCCTCGACATCGGCCCAGCCACCGCCGAGCGCTTCGCCGCCGAGATCGCGCGGGCGGGCACCGTGTTCTGGAACGGCCCGCTCGGCGTCTTCGAGCTCGAGCCCTTCAGCGGCGGCACCCGCCGGGTCGCCGAGGCCCTGGCCGAAACCGAGGCCTTCACCGTGGTCGGCGGCGGGGACAGCGCCGCCGCGATGGCCCGTTTCGGGGTCGCGGACCGGGTCGACCACGTCTCCACCGGCGGCGGCGCCTCCCTCGAGTTCGTCGAGGGCAAGGAGCTCCCCGGCATCAAGGCCATCGCGGCCACCTCGCGCACCGGGAGGCCCTGAGTGGCACGTCGACCGTTCGTCGCAGGAAACTGGAAGATGCACAAGGGGCCCGCCGAGGCCGACGCGCTGGCGAGCGCGCTGAAGCGCCGCCTTCGCGACCAGGCGGCGGTGGACGTGGCGGTCGCGCCGCCCTTCGTGTCGCTGCCGGCGGTGGCCGCCCGCCTCCAGCACACCGGCATCCAGCTCGCCGCCCAGAACCTCCACTGGGAGGCCTCCGGGGCGTTCACCGGCGAGATCTCCGGCGAGATGCTCCGGCAGGTGGGTTGTGCCTGGGTCATCGTCGGCCACTCGGAGCGGCGGCACGTCTTCGGCGAGACGGAGGAGGCCGTGCAGAAGAAGGTGCGCGCCGCCTTCCGGTCCGGGCTGCTCCCCATCCTCTGCGTCGGTGAGACGCTGGAGGAGCGCGATGCCGGCCGCGCCGAGGAGGTCGTGGTCCGGCAGGTCGTCTCCGCCCTCGACGGGCTCCCCGCCGATCAAGCCGGCACCGTCACCCTCGCCTACGAGCCCGTCTGGGCCATCGGCACCGGGCGCACGGCCACCCCCGAGCTCGCCCAGGACATGCACGCGGTGATCCGGGCCGTCCTCGGCCGCCTCTACCCGGAGTGGGTGGGGCGGGACGCGCGCATCCTGTACGGCGGGAGCGTGAAGCCCGGCAACGCCGCCGCCCTGCTGGCCCAGCCCGACATCGACGGCGCCCTGGTCGGCGGCGCGAGCCTCGACGCCGAGAGCTTCGCGGCCATCGTCGAAGCCGCCGCCTGATCGCCCCGTCCGCGGGCCGCCTCGCGCTGCCGCGGCCGCGGCATCCGGTTAGGTCTGCGGATCGCTCGACACCCCGGGAGGGGGCATGCAGTATTTCGTCACGATCCTCCACATCTTCCTCAGCTTCGCGCTCATCCTGATCATCCTGCTCCAGCCGGCGAAGGATGGCGCGAGCGTGCTGGGGGGCGGCGGGGGCAACCAGAACTACGGCCCGCGGGGGCAGGCCCATGTCCTCGGACGGGCCACCACCGTGGTCGCCGCCCTGTTCATGGTCACGAGCCTG
>WGAH01000499.1 GCA_015489145.1 Deltaproteobacteria bacterium | reverse complement strand
CCCCGAGACCGTCGTGCTCGTCGTGACCGGCCACGGCACCGTGGAGTCGGCGGTCGAGGCCGTCCGCAGCGGCGCCTGGGACTACATGACCAAGCCCGTCGACCTCGACCGGCTCGGCCTCAGCCTGCGCCGGGGGCTCGGGCGGCAGCGCCTGCTCACCGAGAACCGCGCCCTCAAGCAGCGCCTCCGGGAGCGCTTCAGCGCCGGCCGCCTCGTCGGCCGCAGCCCGGCGATCCAGCGGCTCCTCGGCGACGTGGAGCGCATCGCCGACACCGATGCCAACGTGCTGGTCGTCGGCGAGAGCGGCGCGGGCAAGGAGCTCGTCGTCGAGCTGCTCCACCGCTACAGCCCCCGGGCCGAGCGCCCCCTGGTGCGGGTCAACGTGCCCGCCCTGGCCGAGGGCGTGCTGGAGAGCGAGCTGTTCGGCCACGAGCGGGGGGCCTTCACCGGGGCGGTTCGCACCCGGCGCGGCCGGTTCGAGACGGCGGACGGCGGCACCCTGTTCCTCGACGAGATCGCCGAGATCAGCGTGGGCATCCAGGCCAAGCTCCTGCGCGCCATCGAGCAGCGCACCATCGAGCGGGTCGGCAGCAGCACCTCCCGCTCGGTGGACGTGCGCGTCATCGCCGCCACCAACCGCGACCTGCCCGCCGAGGTCGCCGCCGGCCGATTTCGCGAGGATCTCTACTACCGCCTGGCGGTGCTGACGGTGCGGGTGCCGCCCCTGCGCGAGCGGGTCGAGGACATCCCCGTCCTCGCGCAGCACTTCCTCGGGGAATTCGCCGAGCGGCACGGGCGGGCGGTGAAGGCCATCGCGCCCGACGCCCTCGACGCCCTGTGCGCCTGGCGCTGGCCGGGCAACGTGCGCGAGCTTCGCAACGCCGTCGAGGCGGCGGTGGTCCATTGCCGGGGCGACCGCATCCGCCGCGCCGACCTGCCCGCCCACATCGCGGGCGAGCACGCCGACCGCATCGTCCTGCCCGCCGACGTGCGCCTGGCGGACGCCGAGCGGGCGATCATCGAGGCGCGACTGCGCGCCTTCGGCGGCAACAAGGCCGCGGCGGCGCGAAGCCTCGGGATCGGGCTCCGCACCCTGTACCGTCGGATCGAAGCCTGGAAGCGGGATTCCTGACGCCACCGCGTCAGGATGGCACGGTGGACGGGGCCGTTCCGGGGCCAACCTTGTCAGGATGGCACGGTTCGGCGGGTTTCCGGCGACGAGCGCGCCAGCCTGGCACGCCGCGCCGAGACCCGGCGCCGGGCATGCGCGGCACCCCGGCCCGACGGGCGATCCGCCGCAGGAAGCCTCGCCTTCGCCGGCCACCGGGCTGACCGGGATCAGCGCCAGGGCCGCGCCGGTCCTTCCTGGCGCGGAGCTTGCTCAACAGGCGGGTGTCGAACCCGAACCCGACCGCGGTCGACAACCAACCCGAGAGAGGAGTCCCGTCATGCGCCACATCCTGTTCATCCTCACCACCGCCACCGGGCTGGGCCTGGCCTCCTGCCAGGGCCCCGAGGGCCCCGCCGGCCCGCAGGGCCCCGCCGGCGCCGACGGCCAGGACGGCCAGGACGGCGCCGACGGCCAGGACGGCGCCGACGGCCAGGACGGCGCCGACGGCATCGGCGCGCCCGACTACGTGGGCATGGACGCCTGCGCCGACTGCCACGAGGAGCAGTGGAACGAGGTGGTCCGCTCCGGCCACCCCTACAAGGTCACCTACACCGGCGGCGAGGACCCGGTTCCCCCCGAGTACTTCCCCGGCGAGTGGCCCGACGATCCGCCCGACGGCTACACCTGGGCCGACGTCAGCTACATCATCGGCGGCGCGACCTGGAAGGCCCGCTTCATCGACAGCAACGGCTACATCATCACCAGCGGCGCCGCGGAGAACCCGGTCCAGTACAACCTCGAGACCCAGGAGTGGGTGACCTACGAGACCGACATGGAGCCGGGCACCAAGGAGTACACCTGCGGGCCCTGCCACACGACCGGCTACAGCGAGGAGGGCCACCAGAACGACCTCGAGGGCATCGTCGGCACCTGGGCCGAGGACGGCATCACCTGCGAGGCCTGCCACGGCCCCGGCGGCAACCACGTCGACGACCCCTACCGCGTCGAGATGATCATCGACCGCGACTCCGAGCTGTGCGGTTCGTGCCACGTCCGCGGCGACAACGCGCTGATCCCGGCGAGCGGCGGCTTCACCAAGCACCACGAGCAGTGGAACGAGATCTCGAACAGCAAGCACCGGGCGCTGGACTGCGTGGACTGCCACGACCCGCACAAGAGCCAGAAGCACCTCGACGACGAGTGGAACCCCGACGGCTCGGTCACCGTCGAGTGCGAGAGCTGCCACTTCTACGAGGCGGCCAACCAGGCCTCCACGGCGATGAGCTACCTCGACTGCGTGGACTGCCACATGCCCGAGGCCGCCAAGAGCGCGGTGGGCAACCTCGACGCCTTCGACGGCGACATCGCCAGCCACCTGTTCGCGATCAACACCGACGCCGACGCCGAGCAGTTCAACGACGACGGCACCTACACCAACCCGTACCTGACGCTGGACTACGCCTGCCGGCGCTGCCACCCCACCGACGAGAGCGCCGCCGAGGCCTACGACACCGCCTACTCCGTCCGCACCGACGCCGAGCTGGAGGCCCTGGCCACCGGCTATCACGACTGATCCTCCCCAGGCCGCCCCGCGCGGGTCGGGGGGTGGCCGCACCTCCTCTCTCGGGGGGCGCGGCCCTCTCCCCGGGGTCGCGCCCCCGCTGCACCCCGGGTT
>WGAH01000498.1 GCA_015489145.1 Deltaproteobacteria bacterium | reverse complement strand
GCTCCTGGCGGTCCTGGCTGCCTGCCGGCCGACGGTGGAGGGCGGGGACGCGGGAGGGAACGGCGGCGCGGAAGATGGCGGCACCCCCGGCGAGGGCGACCTCGACCTGCGCGTCCACGACGAGGTCGCCACGGTGCTCCTCGCGAGCTGGGAGCAGCCCGAGGCGGCCGAGCGCACCTGGCTGGAGGTGCGCCGCGAGGACGGCTCCTCCTTCACCACCCCCGAAAAGGCCCGCGAGGCCGGCCCCGCCGAGCAGGCCATCCTCGGCCTTTACGCCGAGGAGGCGGTGGAGGTGCGGCTGCACGCGGTCCTGGACGGCGCCGACGAGGTCCTCGCCAGCGCCACCGCCACCACCGGCCCGCTTCCGGCCGGCCTCCCCGAACCCGAGCCGATCGCCTGGGTCCCGGAGCTGGCCTCCCCCGAGGAATGGGTGCTGATCAGCGTCGACGCCGACGGGAGCCGCTGGTACGACGGTCCCTTCTACGTCACCATCATGAGCCGCGACGGGCGCATCACCTGGTACCGCGAGGTCCCCGACCACCGCGCCAGCATGTTCCCCCGGCCCTCGCGCACCGGCCCCACCCTCCTCTACGACGCCTCCACCACCTACACGATGACCGGCGGCACCCCGGCGCTGCACCGGGTGAGCCTCGACCTCGCCGTCGACGAGACCGTCGACATGCCGGGCTTCGTCTACGGCTACGAGGAGCTGCCCGACGGCACCCTGCTGCGCGACCGCTACACCGGCTCGCTCGGCTACGGCCTCGTCGCCCAGGCCCCCGACGGCTCGGTGGAGGAGATCTGGAGCTGCACCGACTGGTCGGGCCAGAGCTACTACTACTGCTACACGAACACCGTGAACTGGTCCGAGGAGCGCGACAGCGTGCTCTGGTCGCTGGTCGAGCGCAACACGGTGGTCGAGATCGACCGCGCCACCGGCGAGGTGCTGCACTACTGGGGCGAGGCCCGGGGAGCCGGCGCCATCGAGCCCGAGGAAGCCGCCTTCGACTTCCAGCACTTCCCCAACTTCACCCCCGACGGCACCCTGCTCGTGAGCATGCACGGCGGGGACGAGACCCAGCGGGCCCGCGAGTACCGCCTCGAGGGCGACGACCTCGTCGAGGTGTGGTCCTACGGCGAGGGCGTGGACGAGTACGCCTACTACTCGGGCGAGGCGGCCCGGCTCCCCAACGGCAACACGCTGATCAACTACGGCACCGGCGGCGCCGCCCGGGAGGTGACCCCCGACGGCGAGGTCGCCTGGGACGTGGACTGGGGCGAGCGCCTCCTCACCGGCCACATGACGCTGGTCGCCGACCTCTACGACCTCAACGGCGAATAGCTCCCGACCTGCGCCGGGTCGCTTTTCCCGCCGCGGGCTCCCGCGCGCCGGCCCTCCCGGGATATGGTCTGCGGGCAGGCCCACCCGGGCGCTCCGGGACGCGGGCCGCGACCACCCGCCACCACAAGGAGGACGCTCTGAGGAGAGGAGGAGGACGACGCCGCCGGTACATGGACGGCCCGCGCGACAAGGATGGCCCCCGGGTCAACGACGAGATTCGCGTCTCGCGCGTGATGGTGATTTCCGAGACCGGCGAGAAGCTCGGCGTCTTCATGACCGACGACGCCATCGAACTCGCCCGCGACCGCGGGCTGGACCTCATCGAGGTCGCACCCAACGCGCGCCCGCCCGTGTGCCGCCTCGGCGACTACGGACGCATGCAGTACGAGCGCAGCAAGAAGGAAGCCGCCGCCCGCAAGCGGCAGCACCGGGTGCAGCTCAAGGAGGTGAAGGTCCGCCCCAAGACCGACGACCACGACATCAACGTCAAGGTCCGCCACGCGAAGCGCTTCCTGAAGGCGGGCAACAAGGTCAAGATCACGGTCTGGTTCCGCGGCCGCGAGCACGCCCACCACGACATCGGCGCGGACCAGTGCCTCCGCATCGCCGAGGGTGTCGGTCCCTACGGCACCATCGAGGTCCAGCCGCGCATGGAGGGGCGCAACATGATCATGATCCTCGCGCCCACCGGCTACACCGGCGACGGCGACGACGAGACCAGCGAGGTCACCGAGGAGACGTCCGAGACCGCCGAGTGATCGGGCCGCGCCCCGACCTGCCGGGACCCGCGCGGCCCCGGCGGGTCGGGGTGTGCGTTCACTTCGCCGCGGCGCCCAGGGCCGCCCGGACGTGCTCGGCGATGGCGACCCGCGGGTTGGCCGACCCGATCATCTTCCCGTCGAGCACGCCGCCGCCGAGCTGCATCCCGACGACGTCTCCGGCGGCGTCCACCACCGGGGCGCCGGCGGTTCCCGTGAGATCGACGTGGTCCGCCGCGAAGGTGTAGAACAGCCACCCGTCCTCGACGGCCGCCACCGTGGCGGGAATCGCGCGGGGGGCGTCGGCCGCGGCGCCCACCTGCGGCGCCACCACCCAGATCGGGTCGCCCACCGCCGGGTCGGCGGCGGCGAGCTTCGCCGGGCGCAGGACGGGCTGCCCGGCGATGGCGGCCATCTCGTCGGGCGCGGCCGCGGGAAAGACCGCGATGTCGTGGGCGGCGGTCTGCCCCATCGGCTCGGCGTCGGCGAGGGGCAGGGGCGGGCCGAGCTTCGTCACCGGGCGGCTCGTGAAGGCGTCGCGCAGGTCCACCCCCTTCACGACCTCGGAAAGCTTCGCCGCCGGGACCTGCTCGGCGAGGCCGCCGTTGGGGCCGAACAGGTCGAAGGCGGTCACCACGACGATGCGGTCGTCCACCCGCAGGGGAAAGGCGATGCCGGCGTCGGTGGGGTCGTGCCCCTTCAGCTCGAAGTGGGGGCGAAGGCAGAAACCCTCGCGCACCGGCGGGGCTTCGGGCGCCGGGGCGGCGGCGGCCCCGGTGGAGAGGGAGAGGAACAGGGCCGCGAGCATGGGGCCTCCGGGGCTACTCTTCGGGGAGGGGGGCGGCGGACGGCGGCTCGAGGTCGCCGGGGTCGAGGACCACCGCCACGAGGATCTCGTGGCGCGCCTGGACGGGCGTCACGGGGTTCGCCTCGGCGCGGGCGAGCACGGCGTCGCGCACCTCGGCGGGGAGCTTCGCAAGGAGGTCGGCGAGCGCGGCGTCCTGGCGGGTCAGCAGCTCGCGCAGGCCGGCGGCGTGGCCGGGGATCTCGGCGGGTTCGACGCCGCCGCGCAGCAGCCCCCGCACCCCCTCGACGATGGCGTCCGAGGCGCCGATCCAGTCGGCGGCGTCCTCGTGGGCGACGACGCCCTCGGGAACCGCCTCGAGCCCCTCGGCCATGCGGATCGTGCGGGCCGCGGCGTCGAGCCAGGCGTCGACCAGGGGCGAGACGTGCTCGGGAACCGCGTCGAGCGCGGGCACCTCCACCGGCCACCACGCCGGGGGAGGCGGGGGCTCCGGCGG
>WGAH01000497.1 GCA_015489145.1 Deltaproteobacteria bacterium | reverse complement strand
GGCGCCGCCTGCCGAGGCCGCGGTTTCCGCGGCGCCGTCGAGCGGCGACGAGGTGGTGGCGGACGGGGTGCGCTTCTCCGGCGAGCAGGCCCGCGCCGCCCTGTCCCTCGCCAACGCGGGCTCCAAGGCCGATCTCCTCGCCGCGGGGGTGGCGCCCCGGCAGGCCAACATCCTCCTCGGCGGGCGGCCCTTCGACGACCTCGCCGCCGTGGCCGCCACGCCCTACATCGGGCCCAAGACCATGCGGGCGCTCCGCGACGCCGCCGCCCGGAAGCCGTCCGCCGCGCCGTGACGAATCGTTGCAGCCGCCCGTGGCGGGTGTCGGCGGGCGGGTCTACGCTGAGCGTGCGGGCAATCGGTTGGGACCCCCCGGTCCCCCGACGCCATGGTCCAGCTTCGCCTTCCGCCGCTCCTCGCGATTCTCGTCGCGGCCTCCTGCTCGGAGGGCTGGCCGGAGGCGGCTCCCGAGCCCGCCGCCTTCTCCTCCCTCGGCACCCCCGCCGTCGACGCGGGCTACGAGCCCGAGGATGCCGACGGGGACGGCTGGCTCGCCGGGGTGGACTGCGACGACGCGAATCCCGCCGTGCACCCCGGGGCGACGGAGCGCTGCAACGGGCTGGACGACGACTGCGACGGCCTCGCCGACGACGCCGACCCCGAGGGGGTCGCCGACGCCGCGGAGTGGTACCGGGACGAGGACGGCGACGGTTTCGGCGATGACCCGGTGCGGGCCTGCGTCGAGCCTCCCGGAACCGCGCGGGTGGGCGGGGACTGCGACGACGCGAATCCCGCCGTGCACCCCGGGGCGGCGGAGGTCTGCGACGGGGCGGACGACGACTGCGACGGCCTGGTGGACGACGAGGACGACGATCTCGCCGACCCCGGGGCGGAGGTGCTGCTCCGGGACGGCGACGGGGACGGCTTCGGCGCGGACGGGGCGTCCCGGGCCTGGTGCGAGCCGCCGGCCGGCTGGTCGGCGGCGGGCGGGGACTGCGACGACGAGGACCCGGCGGTGGCGCCGGGGGCGGTCGAGGTCTGCGACGGGGTGGACGACGACTGCGACGGCCTGGTGGACGAGGCGGACCCGGACCTCGACCCGGCGGAGCTCGAGACCTTTTTCGCCGACGCCGACGGGGACGGCTACGGCGACCCCGACGCGCCGGTGGAGGCCTGCTTCCAGCCTTCGGGCGCCGTCGCGGACGACACGGACTGCGACGATGCCGACGCGGGCGTGCATCCCTGGGCCGGCGACGCCTTCGGCGACGGCCTCGACGAGGACTGCGACGGGCTGGACTGCGAGGCCGGCGACGCCGGGAGCGCCTACTTCGTCGTCTGCCTGAGTGACGTGAACTGGGATACCGCCCGCTGGCTCTGCCAGGACGCCGGCCACGACGAGCTCGCGAGCATCCGGGACGCCGTCGAGCAGGCCTTCGTCGAGGACCTCCTCGACGCCGCCGGCGGCTGGGAGGACCAGGCGCCGTGGATCGGCTTCACCGACCAGGACAGCGAGGGCACCTGGACCTGGACCGACGGCTGGACCGGGAGCTACACGAACTGGAACCCCGGCGAGCCCAACAGCGAGGGCGACGAGGACTGCGCGCACCTGAACTGGCGCTTCCGGACCGGCGAGTGGAACGACGCCGACTGCTCCCTGGAGCGCGCCTGGGGCGGCTTCGTCTGCGAGAGCCGCTGATCGGGGAGGGCCGGGGCCCGTTCAGCCGGAGGCGACGAGGGCCCGGTGGGCCGACAGCAGCCGGAGGCGGCCGGCGAGGGGCGGCGCCGCGTCGACGAGGGGGCGGAGCAGGACCGGGGCCGGGGCCCGCAGGGCGGCGGCCTCGACGAAGCCGAGGTGGCGGAGAAAGCCGGCTTCCGGTCCGGCCAGGGCGAGGCAGGCCGCCTCCCCGCGCCCGTGCAGGAAGCCGAGGCCGGCCTCCAGCAGCGCCCGCCCGGCACCCTCGCCGCGAGCCCCGGGGTGGACCGCGATGCCGAGGAGCACCGGCAGCGGGCGGCGTTCCGCGGGCCCCTCCAGCACCCCGGCGCACCAGGCGGCGTAGCCCACCGTCCGCCGCCCGCGCCGGGCGACGAGGGCGGGCCGCAGGGCGCCGGCCGCCCGCAGCACCTCCACGGCGTCGGCCGCCGCCGGGCCGCCGGCGCAGGTCTCGAGCAGCTCGCGCACCTCGTCGGCCTCGTCGAAACGCTCGCCTCTCACGCGAAACAGGGGGGCGGGTCCGTCGGTCATCGCGTCTCCGGGGAGGGAAGGGGTCAGCCCCCGAAGCGGAGGCTCAGGCCGATCTCGTCGGCCACGCCGTCGCCGGTGATCGTGCGCTGCCAGGACAGGCCCGCGCGCACCGGGCCGGGGGCGACGGTGAGGCCCGCCAGCCAGGCGAAGCGGTGGCCGAAGCCGAACAGGTCGGTGTCGCGCCACAGCACCCGCAGCCGCCCGGGCTGGAGGTACCAGGCCGGCTCGATGCCGCCGTAGACGCTGAAGGCCGGGGGACCGGCGGCGACGATGAGGGGCCAGGCCAGGCCGCTGGCCGCGGGCAGGGTCTCGCCGCGCAGGCGCAGGCGGTTGGTGAAGAAGTCCGGCCCGGTCTGGACGCCGACCCACGACCAGCCCGGCCCGAGGAAGCTGCCGAGGCGGGCCTCGGTGCTGCCGAAGTCGGGCCCGGCGGCGCCGACGAGGAGCGCGCGGGTCCGCCCCCAGAGCACCGGGGCGGGGCGCTCGACCTGCTGGTAGTGGACCGCCGCCAGGGCGCCGAGCCCGCCCCCCTGGAGGGTGCCGCCGGGCACGGTCCAGCGCACCCAGGCGCCGGTGGGGCGCAGGCTGAAGCCGGCGGTCCAGGGCCCCCGCAGGCGGTCGCGCAGGCGGGCGCCGAGGCCG
>WGAH01000496.1 GCA_015489145.1 Deltaproteobacteria bacterium | reverse complement strand
GCGGTCGTGGGGGCGGGGCCGGCGGGCATGGCCGCGGCGGCGGAGGCGGCCCGGCGGGGCCACGCGGTGGTGCTGCACGACGCCGCCGAGGAGCTCGGCGGGCTGCTGCGCCTGGCGATGCGCGTGCCGGGCAAGGAGGAGTTTCGGGAGACGGTGCGGTACTTCCGCCACCTCCTCGCCGAGCGCGGGGTCGAGCTGCGCCTGGGGCGCCGGGTGGCGGCGGCCGACCTCGCCCGGGAGGGCTTCGACGCCGTGGTGCTCGCCACCGGCGTCCGGCCCCGCGTCCCCGACATCCCGGGGGTGGACCACCCCAAGGTGCTCGGCTACGCCGACGTGCTCAGCGGCCGGGTCGTCCCCGGCAGGCGGGTCGCCATCGTCGGCGCCGGCGGCATCGGCTTCGACGTGGCCGTGGCGCTCACCGAGCCCGAGCCGGCCGGGGACCCCCTGGCCGACTTTCTCGCCGAGTGGGGGGTGGACGCGCGCTGGGGCGTCGGGCCGACGGCCCGCGGCGGCCTGCTCCCCCGGGCGGCGCGGCCTCCGGCCCGGGCGGCGCCCCGGGAAGTGGCGCTCCTCCAGCGGTCGCCGGGTCGGCCCGGTCGGCGCCTCGGCCGCACCACCGGCTGGGTCCACCGGCAGCTCCTCCGGCGGCGGGGCGTGGAGATGCTCGGCGGCGTGCGCTACGAGCGCATCGACGACGCCGGCCTGCACGTGCTCGTGGACGGGGAGCGGCGCGTCTTCGCCGCGGATCACGTCGTGATCTGCGCCGGCCAGCTCCCGGAGCGCGGCCTGGAGCGCGATCTCGCCGCGCTGGGGGTGCGCGCCCACCTCGTCGGCGGGGCGCGGGAGGCCGGCGAGCTGGACGCCGAGCGGGCCATCGCCGAGGGGACGGAGCTCGGCGGAAAGCTGTAGCGCTTGATACAGGTCAAGCCCGGCGCGCGACCCGCCGGCCGGTTCCGATACGGAGAGAGGCTGGCCCGGGAGGCCGGCCTTCCCCCCCACCGGAGGTCCCCATGAGCGAACCCACCCGCGGTCTTCCCGTCTCCGAGGCCGTCGACCTGGCCGGCCTGGTCGAGGTGTCCTCCGGCGGCATCGTCAGCCGGCAGCTCACCCGCGCCGCCGGCGGCAACCTCACCCTGTTCGCCTTCGACGCCGGGCAGGAGCTCAGCGAGCACACCTCCCCCTTCGACGCCCTCGTCGTGATCCTCGAGGGTCGCGCCGAGCTGGTCATCGGCGGCGCCTCCGTGTTCGCCGGACCCGGGCAGGCGGTGCTGATGCCCGCCGACGTGCCCCACGCGGTCAAGGCGCCGGAGCCCTTCAAGATGCTGCTCGGCATGGTGCGGGGATGAGCGCCACGGCCGCCCTCGCGGGACGGCCGACCCTCGGATGGCGCGGCGCCGCCGCGCTCCTGCCGGCCCTCCTCTCCTTCCTGGTGCTGGCGGCGCACTTCTTCCGCGCCGGCGAGCTGGGCCTCGTCGGCGTCGCCCTCGCCGCCCCGCTGCTCCTCCTCGGACGGTGGCGGTGGGCGGTGCGGGTGCTCCAGGGCCTGCTCGTGCTCGGCGCCGCCGAGTGGATCCGCACGGCCCGCGCCCTCGCCGAGATGCGGATCGCCTTCCACCAGGACTGGCTTCGCATGGCCCTCATCCTCGGCGGGGTGGCGGCCTTCGCCCTGGTGGGGGTGGCGCTGCTGTCGCGCCCGCGGGTGCTCGAGGCCTTCGACCGGGACGCCGCCCACGTCCGCGTCTCCACCGCCGCCTTCGCGCTGACCGCCGGCCTGCTCGCCTTCGTCTCGTGGCGGGTGGAGCGCCCGATGATCCTGGCGGATCGCTTCCTCCCCGGCGCCGGCGACGTCGAGATCCTCGCGCTCGCCGCCTGGGCGGCCTTCCTCTCGGCCCGGCTCATGGAGCGCCGGGACGCCGCCCGCTGGCGGGTGCGCGCCTGGACCCTGTTCAGCGTCGTCTTCTTCGGGCAGCTCCTCCTCGGCCTGCTGGGATTCGACCGCTTCCTGCAGACCGGCACCCTCCACCTGCCCGTTCCCGCGCTGATCGTCGGGGGGCCCCTCTACCGGGGCGAGCACTTCTTCATGCCGATCCTGTTCGCCTCCACCGTGCTCCTCGTCGGGCCGGCCTGGTGCAGCCACCTGTGCTACATCGGGGCGTGGGACCAGAACTTCTCGCTTCGCAAGCGCATTCCCCGCCGCCTTCCCCGGTGGCGCGGCGCCTTCCGGGTCGGCTCCCTGCTCGTCGTCATCGCCGGGGCGCTGCTCCTGCGCCTCCTCGGCGCCTCCCCCCTCGTCGCCACCCTCGCCGGCGCCGCCTTCGGGCTGCTCGGGGTGGGGGTGATGGCCTGGTGGTCGCGGCGCACCGGCCAGATGGTCCACTGCACGGCCTGGTGTCCCATCGGCCTCGTCTCGACCTTTCTCGGCCGCATCAACCCCTTCCGCGTGAAGATCTCGGCCGACACCTGCACGCAGTGCATGGCCTGCGTGACGGCCTGCCGCTACGACGCCCTGTCGCGCGAGAGCGTCTCGCGGCACGAGGTCGGCGGGGCCTGCACCCTCTGCGGCGACTGCCTCCAGCGCTGCGACAGCCAGGCGATCCACATGGAGTTCCCGGGGTTGAAGCCGGCGGCGGCGCGGGCGCTGTTCGTCGTGATCGTCGTGAGCCTGCACGCCAGCTTCCTCGGCCTGGCCCGCATTTGAGGGGCTCCCGGCGGGGCCCGGGCGCCGCTTGCCCGGCCCCGACCGGGCGAGTATGGAGCGCGCCGGTGTGGGTCGCGCGGAGGGCCGTGGGGGTCGTCCGTCGGCGGCCAGGAGGGTGAACCGCACATGAACGCCAACCCGGTGCTGCTCGGACTCGAAGAACTTCGTAACTACGGCGGGAAGCGCGATACCGTCGGCCTCCCCGACGAGGTGATCCTGCGCTTCGCCGAGCGCGACCCGCGCCTCGGCCAGGCGGTGGACGAGGCCGTGGCCCGCCACCGCGAGCTGCGCGAGACGATGGGCGCGCTCCTCGCCCTCGACGAGGCCGAGCTGACCACCCGGCTCCAGGCGCGCATCCTCCAGTTCTACGGCGAGCACGACACCAACCCCTACGTGCCCCTCGGCGCCCGCGGCCCGTGGATGGTCACCGCCCACGGCGCGGTGCTCCACGACTCGGGCGGCTACGGGATGCTCGGCCAGGGCCACGCGCCCCAGGGGCTCCTCGACGAGATGGCGCGGCCGTGGGTGATGGCCAACGTCATGACCCCCTCCTTCGAGCAGTACCGCCTCACCGAGGCCCTGCGCGCCGAGGTCGGCCACACCCGCGGGGCCTGCCCCTTCGACCGCTTCCTGTTCATGAACAGCGGCTCCGAGGCGGTGACGGTGGCGCTTCGCATCGCCGACACCCACGCCCGGCGCATGACCGCCGAGGGCGCGCCCCACGCCGGGCACGCCGTCAAGGTGCTGTCCATCGCCGGCTCCTTCCACGGCCGCACCGACCGGCCGGCCCGGGCCTCGGACTCGACGCGGGCGAAGTACGAGGAGCACCTCCACAGCTTCCGCGATCACAGCGACCTCCTCACGGTGAAGCCCAACGACGTGGCCGATCTCCGGCGCGTCTTCGCCGAGGCGGAGCGCGAGGGCTGGTTCATCGCCGTCATGCTCGTCGAGCCGGTCATGGGCGAGGGCGACCCGGGCCGCGCGGTCACCCCCGAGTTCTACCGGGCGGCACGGGAGCTCACCCGGGCCCACGGCGGCCTGCTCCTCGTCGACTCGATCCAGGCCGGCCTGCGCGCCACCGGCGAGCTGAGCCTCGTCGACTACCCGGGCTTCCGCGACCTCGACGGCCCCGACATGGAGACCTGGTCCAAGGCGCTCAACGGCGGGCAGTACCCGCTCAGCGTCCTCGGCCTCACCGAGGCGGCCGCGAGCATCTTCGTGCGCGGCACCTACGGCAACACGATGACGGGCAACCCGCGGGCCATGGCGGTGGCGGTGCGGGTGCTCGAGTCGCTGACGCCCGAGCTGCGCGCCAACGTCGCCGAGCGGGGGCGGCAGTTCGTCGAGGGCCTCCAGCGCATCGCCGACGAGTTCCCCGAGGTCTGCACCGGCGTGCAGGGCACCGGGCTGCTGTTCAGCCTCGCCTTCCAGCCGGGCAAGGTCGAGGTGGTGGGGCCCGACGGCCTCGAGCGCTGGTGCCGGCTGCACGGCCTCGGCGTGATCCACGGCGGGCCCAACTCCCTGCGCTTCACGCCGCACTTCGGCATCACGGCCGAGGAGGCCGACATGATGCTCGCCATCGTGCGCGAGGGCGTGGCCGCCTACGCCGGCTGAGCCCGGCGGCCCGCGCCGTCAGTCCAGCGACTCCAGCCGGGTGACGTAGCCGAGGGCGGCGCCGATGTCGGTCTGCACCGACCACAGCGTCGCGCCGCCCTCGTCCACCGCCTCGAGGATGCCGGCGGTGCTCCAGGTGAGGAGCCGGCTGCCGTCGGGCAGGAAGCTGGCGTCGCCCAGGGAGCCGACGAACAGGGGCGGCTCCTGGTGGTGGTCCCAGGCCAGGGTGGCGGTGCCGTCGTCGTTCAGCAGCCAGTAGCTCGCGTGGCTGTCGAGCTCCTCGGTGGTGCCGTTGTCGAAGACGAGCACCCCCTCGTCGGTGAACTCGAACTGGTGGATGCGGTCGAACAGCACCTCGTCGCCGTCGTCGGCGTCGGTCCAGGCGCTGCCGGCGCCCCCGACGATCTCCCGCGCCAGCCCGGTGCTCCGGTCGATGCGGTAGATCGAGTGCAGGTTGCTGAGGGAGATGTCGTAGCCCGAGCCGTCCGGGAGGCAGTCGATGGCGTTGGCGTGGGACCAGCCGGTGCCTTCGAGCTCGCTGGCGAGCTCGGGGTCGTAGTCGAGCTCGTCCCACAGCGACCAGGCGGTGGTGACGGTGCCGTCCGGGGCGACCTCGAAGACCTTGTCGCCGTCCACCGGCTCGCCGTCCACCTCGATGCGGTCGTAGGCGATGACCGCCAGGGTGCCGTCGGGCAGCTCGCAGAAGTCGTGGTGGGGCATGGCGAGGCTGGTGCGCGTCGACTCGGTGCCGTCGATGCTCACGCGCACGAGGTCGTGCTCGGCGTACTGGTCCTCGGCCCGGGTGGGGAAGTTGAGGTAGACCACCGACTCGCCGTCGGCCGACACGATCACCCGGGAGATGATGCTCTCGGTGTCGGGGTCGTCGGTGTACCACCAGACGATGTCGCCGTCGGCGTCGAGGATGACGGGGGTGGAGGGCGAGCTGACGAAGGCGGTGACGTAGTAGCCGCCGGCGGCCGCCATCGCGTCGGCGCCCTCGACGGTGAGGTCGACCAGGGCGCTGGGCACGGCGCCGGTCTCCACGGTGGCGGCGCCGCCGCGCTCGCCGGCGCCCCCGGACTCGCCCACGGCGGTGAAGGTGTAGGTGCGCGAGGGCTTGAGGCCCCAGGCCCGGGCGGTGCAGGTGTTCGCGTCGGCGGGGGCGCAGGCGAGGGTGCGGACCGGCCCGCCGTCGAGGGCGACCTCGACCGACACCGCGTCCCAGGCGTCCAGGCCGGCCTCGGAGGTCACGGTGAGGGCGACCACCGTGGGGATCACCTCGGAACGCTCGGCCTCCACCGAGAGGTCGGCCGCGTCGCCGGGGGCGGCGGTGTCGTCGGCGGTCGGGGGTTGGCGGCGACAGCCGAGGAGCGCGGCGGGGACGAGCAGCCCGAGGACGGGCGGGGAT
>WGAH01000495.1 GCA_015489145.1 Deltaproteobacteria bacterium | reverse complement strand
GTGCAGGGCCGCGAGGCTGTAGGCCTCGGCGAACACCGGGTGGCGCTCGGGCAGCACCCCGCGCTCCTCGGCGTAGAGCAGGAAGACGAGCCGCATGAGCACCGTGAGCAGCCCGCGGTACACCGCGTCGGGGTCGTCGCGCAGCACGCGGGCGAGGAGGCGGCCGCGGCTCGTGTCGTGGGCGGCCTGGAAGCCCCGCAGCAGCTCGTAGAGGGCGTGGAGCACCTGCTCGGCGAGGCGCTCGGAGACGGTGTTCTGCCACTTGCGGCTGTCGGCGAGCAGCGCGGCGAGGCGCTTTTCGGCGGGCAGGCTCAGCAGGCGGCTCTGCGACAGGAGCAGCCGCATCGCGCCGACGATGGGCCGGCCGGAGGTCTGGAGCATGTCGCCGAGGCGGAACTCGAGCCAGCCGGAGGTCTCGCCCGGCGGCACCGACAGCAGGCGCAGGCCGTGCTCGTGGACGAGGAGGCCGGCGGGGACGCGCGCGTCGCGCAGCAGGCGCTCGAGGCGGGCGTGGTGGTCGAGGTCGCCGCCCTCGGGCGCGGCGTCGGGCGGGGTGCCCGGGGGCAGCACGACCACCAGGAGCTGCCAGGGCGAGGCGCCCTCCTTCGGCTCCGGCTCGGCCACGGCGTAGTCGGGCACCAGCGCCGGGCCGCCGTCGGGGCTCGACCGCAGCAGCTCGCGGGGCATCTCCCTTCCCGGCCCCCCGGCGTAGTCGCGGGGGTCGAAGTCCCAGCCGAGCACCTCCCGGGCGAGGCGCTCGAAGCCGGCCCGGCCGTCGATGCGGAGCTTCTCTCCCACCGCTTCGCGCAGGGCCTCCTGCCCGGCCACGTCGGCGCGGGGCAGGTTCGCCCCGGCCTTGCTCAGCGCGAAGGGCGAGACGACCAGGCCCACCGGCTGCACGAAGCCGAGCCACTCCTGGTGGGCGCGAACGGCGGGTTCGGGGCGCGCCATGTCAACCCTCCTCGGGCGCGAGGTAGACGAGGCCGACGGGTTCCACCCGCTTCACCCGCACCGCGTAGCGCCGGGCGATGCGCCGGGGTTCCTCGGCGAGGTCGCGCTCGTAGGCGGCGAGGCGCCGCTGCCAGAAGCGCGCGTCGGCTTCCTGCTGGCGCTTCTCGGCCTCGGTGAAGCCGAGGCTGAGCTGCTTCTTCTTCGCCTCGTAGTCCTCGATGCGCTTGCGAATCGCCGCCATCTGCTTCTCGACCATCTCGCGGAAGGCCCGGGCCTCGTTCTCGCCGCGCTGCCGCAGCTTCTCGATGGCGGCCTCGGCGGCGGCCTCGGCGCGGGCCTCGAGTTCGGGCAGCAGCTCGGCCACGTCGCGGGGGGCGTGGGCCTTCATGCGGACCTGCACCGCGCGGGGAGGCTTGCGGCCGCCGCCGCTCAGCAGGGCTTCCAGGCGCTCCAGGGTGGTCTGCTCGCCCCGGGTGCCGTAGGCCTTGAGCGGGGCCGCGCGGCGCTCGGGGGGCACCCAGCGGGCGGTGACGGGGACGATTTCCTCGTGCAGGCGCTCGGCCCCGGCGCCGTAGAGGCTCAGGCGGCCGAGCAGCACCACCCGGGTTTCCGCGTGGTCGGAGACGAGCAGGCAGGCGCGGGCGAGGTCGTCGTGGACGAAACCCTGGGCGCGAAAGCGGGCGAGGAGCCGCCGGGCCACCGGCTGTTCGAGGTGGAGCTGGACCACCTTGTCGGTGACGACGCCCGGGTCCTCGAAGACGACGGGGCGCAGCGGGGCCTTGCGCCGCCACTCGGCGAGCTTCTCGTCGCGCCGGCGCGGGACCCGCAGCGAGTCGAGGGTGGCGGCCCAGCTCGGGTCGCGGCCGAGGGCCTCGGCCTTGGGGAGCTCCCAGGCCGGCAGGCCGTCGTCGCGGACCGCGGGCTGGAGCTTGTCCGCGCCGTGCAGGGTGAGCCCCAGGGAGAGGGCCTGCCGGAAGGCCCGCTCGTCGAAGCCCACCCACCTGCGCGAGCGGTCGAGTCCCCGCTGGCACCGCTCGATCTGCTCTCGCAGCTTCCCGGCGCGCTTGCGGGCCGCCGCGAGCTCGTCGGCGGCCTTCCTGCCGCGCTCGTCGTCCGCGCCGGCCTCCTCGATCTCCCGGCGAATCGCCTCGGCCTGGTCGTGGCGGATGCCCTCGCGCAGGGCCTTGGCGACGCGCTCGTCGAGGACCCGCGACAGGCTTCCCAGCTCCCGGCGAATCGTGTCGGTCTTGCGGACGAGCACCTCGAGCACCCGGTCCTCGACGCGCTGGGGCAGCACGAAGTAGTGGCAGCGCACCTCGGGCTCGGGCTGGAGCTTGCGGTCGATGCGGCCGTTGCGCTGCTCGATGCGGCCCGGGTTCCAGGGCAGGTCGAAGTGGAACAGGTCGGCGCAGTGGGCCTGGAAGTTGAGGCCCTCGCGGGCGGCGTCGGTGGCGACGAGGATGCGGAGGG
>WGAH01000494.1 GCA_015489145.1 Deltaproteobacteria bacterium | reverse complement strand
CCGGGATCCTGGAGGGGGGAACGGCGCGGGAGGGGGCGCGCGCGGCGTTCTCCGCGGGGCCTGTCCCGAAGTGACCCGGGATCCTGGGATTCGCGTGCCGAAACCGGCGGGGCGCCGCTTCGCCGGGAATGCCGGCCGGTGGCCGGCAGGCCCTGACCGCTCCGGCGGGAATGCCAGCCGGAGACCCGCGGGGATAGGTGGGGGACGCGATGCCCGTGACCACCCGCAGCGAGTACGGCCTCCGCGCCCTGATCCGCCTCGCCGAGCAGCGCGGCGGCGGCGTGCTGAGCGCGGCCCGCATCGCCCGCGAGGAAGGCGTCCCGCTCAAGTACCTCGAGCGCATCCTCGCCGAGCTGCGGCGGGCCGGCCTCGTCACCAGCCAGGCCGGCGCCCGGGGGGGCTACCGGCTGGCCCGCGCCCCCGAGGCGATCACCGCCGGCGAGGTGGTGCGGGCCCTCGACGGCAGCCTCGCGCCCATGGAGTGCGTGCACGGCGAGGTCTGCGCGAGCCAGGCGAGCTGCCGGCTGCGCCCCCTCTGGGTTCGGCTCGACGCCGCCATGCGCGCGGTCCTCGACGAGGCCAGCCTCGCCGCCCTCGCCGCCGGCGAGGCCCCGGCCGGCGGCGGCCCCGCTACCGCAGGGTGACCACCGTGCGACCCGGCCGCACACGGCCCCGCTCCCGGCCGTCCACGTAGAGGGTCACGCTCGACCGGCCGGCTTCGAAGACGGCCTTGCCGTCGCGATCCGTGTAGATGGACGGGTAGTTCCAGTCGTTGGACACCCGCCGGCCCGAGGCGGGTTGGCCGTCGGCGTGCTGCACGATGATCTCGAACCAGGGCATGGGCACCCCCGCCGCCAGCGTACCGCATTCCCGGCGGGAAAGCCGCGGGCCTCCCCGAAGACCGCGACGAGGCCGGGCCCGTGGGCCCCGATCCGGCTACGATGAGGCGCCATGCCCGCCTTCCGCACCCTGGCCGCTCCGGCCCGCGCCGAGATCCCGCGCATCCGGGGCTCGCGCTTCGTCGGCCACGCCGCCCCCGCCGCCACCCCCGAGGCCGCCGCCGCCGTCGTCGAGGCGCTCCGCGCCGAGTTCCCGGACGCCACCCACCACTGCTACGCCTGGCGCATCGACCGCGACCGCTACCGCGCCGCCGACGACGGCGAGCCCTCGGGCACCGGCGGCGCCCCCATCCTGCGGCGCATCGACGGCCTCGACCTGCGCCGCGTGGTCGTCGTGGTGGTGCGGTGGTTCGGCGGCACCAAGCTCGGCACCGGTCCCCTCGCCCGCGCCTACGCCGACGCCGCCGCCGCCGCCCTGGCCGCCGCCGAGGTGGTGGAGCGCCGCGAGAGCCGCCCCCTGCGGATCACCTGCGGCTACGAGCAGCACGGCGCCGTGCGCGGGGTGCTGGCCGCCCACGGCCTCGTCCCCGCCGACGAGGAATTCGGCGCCCGGGTGCAGGTCGCCGTGGACGTGCCGGTCGAGGAGCTCGACGCCGTGGCCGCCGCCCTGCGCGAGCGCCTCGCCGGCCGGGGCCGCGTCGAGGCGGGCTGAAGCCCTACGAGCCGGCGGCCCGCGCCGGCGGCACGTCCTCGGTGGGGCGCTCGTCGGTGGGGAGGTCCTCGGTGGGCGCGGGGGTCGCCCGCTCGATGGCCGCCGCCGCCCGCCGGAGCATCGCCGCCGCGCGGTCCGGGCGCACGGCGCAGGCGAGCCCGGCGAGCAGCACCGCCGCCGCGTCCTCGTCCATGCCGGCGAGGTCCTGCACCGCCACCGCCGGCCCGTAGCCGCGCCAGAGGGCGTAGCCCACGCGGAGCAGCCGGCGCTCGTCCTCCCGGACGGGCAGGTCGCGAATCGCCGCGACGACGTCGGCATCCCCGCCGCGGCCCTCGGCCGCCAGCGCGACGACGGCGCGCAGGTGCTCGGCGAGGGGCGGGGGCAGGATGCGGCCGAAGGCCGCGCAGCGGTGCAGGGGCGATTCCACGGGCGCCTCCCGGTTCAACCCTCGCGGCCGGCCGCCGCCAGCTTCGCCTCGCCCCGCGTGCGGAGGTCCTCGACCGCCCGGGCCTCGATGGCGGCCAGGCGGCCGGCGCTCAGGCCCAGGCGGTGGGCGAGGGCGGCGAGCTCCCGGGCCTCCTCCTCGCTGTAGCGCCCGTCGGTGAGCACGACGTAGACGCAGGCGGTCACGAAGATCTCGGCGTGGGGCCACAGGGCCTCGAAGGCCGCGGGGCGGGCGTCGACCCGGGGGCCGGCGAGGCGCCGGGCCATCGCCTCGGCAGCGGAGCCCACGCCGCAGGTCTACCGGGCGAAGCGGACCAGCTCGTCGCCGAAGGTGCGG
>WGAH01000493.1 GCA_015489145.1 Deltaproteobacteria bacterium | reverse complement strand
GTCCCGGGGAGGCGGGTCCTCGGGGGCGACGAACCGCCGGGCTCCGGCGGAACGGGGCGGCAGTATAACCCCCTGGGCCCGCCGGGCACCCGAGGCGCCGGCCGGCTCCCGGGGCTGGCGAGGGCGCGGGCCGGGCGCTACGCTCCCCCGCCCCCACCGCGAGGATGCCTCCATGCGCCGCCTGCTCGCCTCCCTCGTCGCCGCCGTGCTGCTCGCAGCCTGCGACGTGCCGCCGCGCTTCGTCGACACCAAGGACATCGACATGGCCCTGGCCCGCGGCAGCATCGCCACGATCTGCAAGGGCCTCGAGATGAAGGACCCGGACACGCGCCGCTACGCCGCCGAGAAGCTCGAGGACATGGACGACGAGCGCGCCGCCGAGTGCATCTGCGACAACATCGCCGACGAGCGGGACGGCTGGGACGCCGCCATCGCCGAGGGGATCAAGGGCACCACCCGCGACGAGATCGCCCGCTGCTTCGCCGAGCTGGTCGAGAAGCCCGACCTGCCCCAGCGCACCGAGGCCGTGGTCGCCCTGTCGAACATCCCGGCGCCCGCCGCCCGCGAGGCCCTCGCCGCCATCGCCGCCGACCGCTCCGCCGACTCCGAGGTCCGCGCCCGGGCGCTGGCCGCCATCGGCCACGACCCCGCCCGCAAGGACCTCCTCATCGAGATCCTCCAGGGCGACCCCGACGCCGCCGCCCGCCTCGCCGCCGCCGAGGGGCTCACCGGCATGAAGGACGAGGCCGCCGTCGCCGCCCTCCGCAAGGCCTTCGAGTCCGACGAGGACGGGGCGGTGCGCGGCCAGGCGCTGATCGGCCTCAAGCGGGCCGGCGCGCCGGACGCCGACGACCTGCTGTGCAAGGCGATGATGGAGGACCCCTCCGCCGACGTGCGCGCCCGCGCCGTGCTCGCCTACAAGGGCACCAAGCGCGACGAGGCCGTCGCCTGCCTCCGCAAGCGCGCCCTCACCTACGAGGAGAGCCCCGCCGTGCGCGACGAGCTGCTCACGGTGCTCAAGTCCTCGCCCAACAAGAAGGCCGCGCAGGTGCTGTGCGACGCGATCCCCTTCTGGATGAAGTCCTACGTCATCGAGGACATCCCCGACAAGGTGCCGGGAACCGGCATCATCAAGGCCCAGAACGACCGCGACTGGAAGAACAGCTACGCCTGCCTGCAGAAGGCCTACCGCAAGGTGCGCGGCGGCGGCTATTCCTGCTTCGCCCGCATGTACGTCGCCTGGTGGTTCCGGCAGGTCGGCGGGCAGGCCTTCGTGCCCAAGTGCCCCGGCTACGAGGGCAAGGCCGCCGAGTAGGGCCGCGAGGACTCCGCCCGGCCGGAGCCGCGCGGTAGACTTGTCCCCAACCCCGCGGAGGCCGTCCCGAAGGACGCCTCCCCAGCCCCCCCCCAGGAGAAGAACGTGGGTTCCCTGCTCCAGGTGATCGAGGACCGCGAGCGCCGCCGCGCCGTGGTCGACGACTGCGTGGGCCTCATCGAGGCCGAGGTCGCCTCCAAGCGCGGCGTGACCGGCATGGCCGTCAAGGCCGCCTACAAGACGGTCAAGAAGTTCCGCCCCGGCATGGTGCCGATGGCGATGGACCACATGCTCCCCGACTTCGCCCGGCAGGTCGACCCGCTCTGGGAGCGCTGCCAGGCCTCCGGCGAGGACCCGCGGGCCTGGTTCGTCGCGCGCAAGGTCGAGGTCGCCAACGCGCTCCTCGCCGTGACCGACGCCCGCCGCGACAAGAGCCCCAACAAGGTGCTCGTCAAGGCCTACAACTCGCTGCGCCCGAAGGCGGTGGACCACATCGGCGAGGCGATGCCGCGGCTGGCGGATCTCCTGGTCAAGCACGCGAGCTGACGATGACCGGAGCGGGGAGCGGCTGGTTCTCGAGCTTCGAGGCCTGGCTCCAGGAGGGCTGGAACGGCCCGCTCCTCGTCGTGCTGCTGCTCCTCGGCTGGCTGTGGCTGCTCGTGCGCCGCCGCGAGGAGGAGGAGCGCCACGCCCAGCGCCCGACGCCGCTGTCCGTCCACGAGCTGGGGCACTGCCTGTTCCTCGCCCTCCAGGGCCGCGATCCCCGGCGCTACCGGGAGCTGTTCCTCACCGGGGGCGAGGCGCGCCGGCTCCTCGGAGACGACGCCGCCGCCTACCTCGAAGCGCGCACGGGCCCCCGGGTGATCGAGGCCTTCGAGGGCTTGCGCGGGGCGGTGCCCCGAGGCTCCGTCTACCAGGGCATGAAGGCGCTCGGCGACGACCGCTGGGCGCTGCGCTTCGCCCGCCCCGACGGGTCGACGCGCGAGGTGCCCGTGGGCACGCTGGTGCAGGTGGGGACGGCGTGGCGCATCTTCGCGCCGCCCCCGCCGTCCGAGGGTGACGCCCCGGCCGGCGGCGCCGTCGAATGAAGGCCGCCGCCGCGCGTCGAACCGGCGCCTCCTGCGGCCGGAAGCGCCGCGTTATCCTCTGCCTCGCAGGCGGAGAGCCGTTCCCCCGGAGTTCGCCATGGCCACCACCCGACCCGCCGCCTTCGCG
>WGAH01000492.1 GCA_015489145.1 Deltaproteobacteria bacterium | reverse complement strand
GCCCGCCGCCGAGGCCCCGCCGGCGGAGGCGCCTGCCGCCGCGGCTCCGCCGGTCCCGCCGCCGCCGGTCTCGCCGGCTCCGCCGCCCCCGGAGGCGCTCGAGCCCCTGCCGCTCGACGAGGCCGCGATGGAGCCCCTCGACGAGCCCGACGACCTGCCGGTCCTCGACGAGACGGCGATCCTGGGCGAGGTCGGCGGCGGCGGGACCGGCGGAGCGGCGGCGGCAGGCGCCTCCGCCGGCGGGGCCTCGGCGGCGGGCGCCTCGGGGGCCGCGGGCGGGCCCGCCGGCGGCGCCGAAGCCTTCCGGGAGCGCAGCAGGCGGGCCAGGGGTCCCGGCCTGCGCCCGGCCTTCTTCTTCCCCTCGGGCGCCGCCGCCTCGGGAGCCGGAGCGGCCGGGGCCTCGGCGACCGGCGCCGCGCGCGGCACCGCCACCACGTCGCCGGCGACCTCGGGGGGCACCTCGCCGTGGTGCTTCGCCACCTCGGCGTAGTTCCGAATCGTGATCTGGCGGCGCTCGCCGGTGCGCGGCTCCACCGCCGAGCAGTGCAGCATGCCGTTGGCGTCGAGGCGGAAGGTGACCTCCATCTTGGTCTCCATCCGCGGCGCCGGCGGCAGCCCGGTGACGCTGAACTCGCCGAGGAACTCGTTTTCGGCGGCGAACCGGCTCTCGCCCTGGCGCACGACCACCCGCACCGTCTCCTGGTTGTCGCGGGCGGTGGCGAAGACCCGGGTCGCCGCCGTGGGGATCTGGCTGTTGCGCGCGATGAGCGGCTGGAACAGGCCCCCGGCCACGTCGATGCCCAGGTCGAAGGGGGTCACGTCGAGCAGCAGCGGCCGGGCCACGTCCGGGTCGGCGAGGCTGCGGGCGTGGACCGCCGCGCCGATGGCGACGACCTCCTCGGGGTGGACGCTGCGGTTGGGCTCCCGGTTGAACAGGGCGCTGACCGCCTCGCGCACCCGGGGCATGCGCGTCTGGCCGCCGACGAGGATCACGTCGTCGATGTCGGCGATCTGGAGGCCCGCGTCGCGCACGGCGTCGCGGGTCACGTCGACGGTGCGGTCGACGAGGTCCTGCACCAGCGACTCGAGGGTGAGGCGCGAGATCGCGATCTCGAGGTTGTCCTGCCCGGTGACGTGGGGGATGAGGACCGTGGTGCGGTCGGTGAAGGACAGCTCGCGCTTGGCGGCCTCGGAGGCGTCCTTGAGGCGCTGCAGCGCCACCCGGTCCTCGCGCAGGTCGACGCCGTGGCGGGCCTGGAAGTCGTCGGCGATGTAGTCGACGAGGCGGTAGTCGAAGTCCTCGCCGCCGAGGAAGGTGTCGCCGGAGGTGGCGAGGATCTCGTAGACGCCCCGGGAGAGGTGGAGCACCGAGACGTCGAAGGTCCCGCCGCCGAGGTCGAAGATCACGAGGGTGCGCTCGATGTCCTTGCGGAAGCCGTAGGCGAGGGCGGCGGCGGTGGGCTCGTTCAGCAGGCGCTCGCAGCGGAGGCCGGCGAGTTCCGCGGCCTGCAGGGTGGCGGCGCGCTGGGCGTGGTTGAAGTAGGCGGGCACCGTGATGACCGCCTCGTCCACCTCGTCGTCGAGGGCCCGCTCGGCGATCTGCCGGGCCACCTGGAGCACCAGCGCGCTCAGCTCCACCGGGCTGTAGGTCTCGCCGCCGAGGCGGACGAGCACGCCGCCGTCGGGGGCCTCCTCCAGGTCGTAGCCGAGCCGTCCGCGCACGGCGGCGACCTCGGCGCTGTCGAAGCGCCGGCCCATCAGCCGCTTGATCGCGTAGGCCGTGCGGTCCCGCGCGGTGATGATGCGGCCCCGGGCCGCCTGCCCGACGACGAAGCGCCCGTCGTCCTTGAGCGACACGCAGGAGGGAAGCACCTTGTAGCCCTTGTCGTCCTCGAGGACCCGGGGCCGTCCGTCCACCATGACGGCCACGGCCGTGTTGGTGGTCCCGAGATCGATGCCGATGGCCTGTCCCATGACGCCTCGTCGCTGTCGTTGAAAGGAACCGGAAGCGGTCCGGCGCCGTCGTCGCCGCAGTCTACCAACCGGTGTCCCCGCCGGCACGGCGGCGGGCGATCAGCCGCGCGAGACGAACAGCGGGAGCTGCTCGGCGGGCTCCTCGGTGCGCGGGTCGACCGGGTAGGCGCCGGTGAAGCAGGACTCGCACCAGGCGTCGGCGGGCTCCCCCTGGGCCGCGCGCAGGCCGGCCAGGGACAGGTAGCCGAGGGAGTCGGCGCCGATGTAGTCGCGAATGCCCGCCACCTCCATGCGGTGGGCGATGAGCTCCTCGGCCCGGGGCGTGTCCACGCCGTAGTAGCAGGAGGCGACGATGGGCGGCGCGGTGATGCGGAGGTGGACCTCGCGGGCGCCGGCGTCGCGCAGCATGCGGACGATCTTGCGCGAGGTGGTGCCGCGCACCAGCGAGTCGTCCACCACCACCAGCCGGCGGCCCTCGATGACGCTGCGAACCGGCGCGAGCTTGAGGCGCACGCCGAAGTCGCGGATCGACTGCACCGGCTCGATGAAGGTGCGGCCGACGTAGTGGGAGCGCAGCAGCCCCTTGGCGTAGGGGATCCCGCTCTCCTCGGCGTAGCCCAGCGCGCCGGCCACCCCCGAGTCGGGCACCGGCACCACCACGTCGGCGTCCACCGGGTGCTCCCGGGCCAGCAGGCGGCCGAGCACGGTGCGGAAGGCGTAGACGCTGCGCCCGAAGACCCGGCTGTCCGGGCGGGCGAAGTAGATCAGCTCGAAGATGCAGGCCCGCCGGGGCTGCCGCGGGAAGGGGCGCAGGCTGACGAGGCGGCCCTCGCCGCCGCCGTCGATGATCACCATCTCGCCCGGCTCCACCTCGCGGACGAAGCGGGCCTCCACCTGGTCGAGGGCGCAGGTCTCGGAGGCGACCACCCAGGCCCGCGGGGTGCGCCCGAGGACCAGGGGCCGGAAGCCGCGCGGGTCGCGCACGGCGACGAGCATGTCCTCGGTCATCAGCACCAGGGAGTAGGCCCCCTGCACCCGGTACAGGGCGTCCACCAGCCGGTTGATGAAGGTGTTCTGCCCGGAGCGGGCCATCAGGTGCAGGATGGCCTCGGTGTCGGAGCTGCTCTGGAAGATGCTGCCCTCGGCCTCCAGCTCGGCGCGAAGCCGGCGCGCGTTGACGAGGTTGCCGTTGTGGGCGATCGCGAGCTGGCCCTGGGCGTAGCGCACGACGAAGGGCTGCACGTTGCGCGGCGAGCCGTCGCCGGCGGTGGAGTAGCGCACGTGCCCGATGGCCAGCGCCCCCGTCATCGCGTCGAGGTGCCGGTCCTCGAACACGTCGCCCACCAGGCCGAGCCCCCGGTGGGCCCGGATCACCCGGCCGTCGGAGGCGCAGATGCCCGCCCCCTCCTGGCCCCGGTGCTGGAGGGCGTGCAGGCCGAGGCAGGTGAGGCGCGCGGCGTCGGGATCGCCGATGATCCCGAAGACCCCGCACTCCTCGCGAAGCTCGGAGCCGCCCCCCGCCCGCGGCGCCCCGCTCACGGCGCCTCCGCCGCCAGGACGCGGTCGAGCAGCTCGCGGTAGGTGGCGCCGAGATCCCCGAGATCGCGCCGGAACACGTCCTTGTCGAGGTGACGCCCGGTGCCCTCCTCCCACAGCCGGGAGCCGTCGGGGGTGATCTCGTCGGCCAGCAGCAGCCGCCCGGGCCCGAAGCGCCCGAACTCGAGCTTGAAGTCGACGAGCCGGATGCCCAGCCCGCCCCAGAAGGCCGACAGCACCTCGTTGACCACCTTCGCCGCGTGGCGCATGTAGGCCAGCTCCCACTCGGCGGCCCAGCCGAAGGCCAGGGCGTGCACGTCGGAGATCGGCGGGTCGTGCAGGGCGTCGTCCTTGTAGAAGAACTCGACCATCGGGAAGGGCAGCGCCTCGCCCTCGGCACGGCCGAGGCGCCGGGCCAGCGAGCCCGCCACCACGTTGCGGACCACCACCTCGATCGGCACGATCTCGACGTGCCGGCAGAGGTGGTCCCGGGGGCCGAGCACCCGCACCAGGTGGGTCGGCACGCCGGCCTCCTCGACCCGGCGGAGCAGGGCGGCGCTGATGCGGGCGTTGACCTCGCCCTTGCCGCCCACCGTGGCGTGCTTGGCGCCGTCGAAGGCCGTGGCGTCGTCCTTGAAGTGGATGCGGACCAGGCGCGGGTCGTCGGTGGCGAAGACCCGCTTGGCCTTCCCCTCGTACAGGAGCGTCTCGGCGCCGGTCTCGAGACCGTCGTCGGGCATGGTCACCTCCGCTGGCGAGCCGGGACCCTCGGGCCCGGCCCCCGCCCCGTAACGTCCCCGGCGGGGGATCGGGGCGCCGCCGCCGGCTCAGCCCGCCGCCTCCACCCAGGCCCGGGCGTTGTGGAAAAGCCGCATCCACGGCGTCTCCTCGCCCGCCTCCCCCGGCGCCCAGGACCAGGCCAGGCCCCGGAAGGCGCGCTCCGGGTGGGGCATCATGATCGTCACCCGGCCGTCGGCGGTGGTAAACGCGGTGGCGCCGCCGGGCGAGCCGTTGGGGTTGAAGGGGTAGCGCTCGGTGGGGCGGCCCCGGTTGTCGACGTAGCGGGCGGCGACGAGGGCGCCCTCC
The DNA here is from genome assembly GCA_015489145.1 of Deltaproteobacteria bacterium. Taxonomy (GTDB): domain Bacteria; phylum Myxococcota_A; class UBA796; order UBA796; family UBA2385; genus S143-5. The sequence goes on along the minus strand of WGAH01000492.1, from coordinate 3,208 downwards.
CCCCCCGCCGCGCGGCCCTCGCCGTGGGCCACGGGCACCGGCAGGAGGCTGCCGGCCATGCCCGCCAGCAGCACGCTCGGGGAGTCGAGGATCTCCAGCCGGCACCACCGGGCCTCGAAGCGCCGGGATCGGTTGGCCTCGAAGCGCGGCCAGCCCTCGGCGCCGGGGATGAGGGGCGCGAGGTGGGCGAGGAGCTGGCAGCCGTTGCAGACCCCGAGGGCGAAGGTGTCGGGGCGCTCGAAGAAGGCGCGAAGGACCGCCGCGGCCCGGGGGTGGTGGAGCAGGCGCAGGGCCTGGCCCCGCCCGGCGCCGAGCACGTCGCCGAAGGAGAAGCCCCCCGGCGCCACCAGGCCGCGGTAGCCCGAGAGGTCGTCGGTCCCGCCGAGCAGGTCGCTCATGTGCACGTCGACGACCTCGAAGCCGGCGCGGTCGAAGGCGGCGGCCATCTCCAGGTGGCCGTTGATCCCCTGCTCCCGGAGGATCGCCACCCGGGGACGGGCGGTGCGCGCCGCCGGGGCGGCCCCGACCTCGAAGGTCGCGGCGGTGGACAGTCCCGGGTCGTCCCGGTCGAGGAGGTTGTCCCACTCCTCGCGGGCGCAGTCCGGGTCGTCCCGCAGGGCGGCGATGCGGTAGCTCGTCTCGGCCCAGCGCCGGTGCAGCGCCACCCGGTCGGCCCGCAGGGCCACCCGCCCGCCGGCGCGCAGCTCGACGTGGTCGTCGCCGGTCGGGGCGCCGACGGCGCGGGCCGGCACCCCCTCGGCGGCCAGGGCGGCGAGCACCGCCTGGGCGTCGGCGGCGCGCACCTGCATCACCCCGCCGGGCTCCTCGGCGAACAGGGCGCGAACCGGGTCCTCGCCGGGAAGCTCCGCCCGGAGGCCGACGTGGCCGGCGAAGGCCATCTCGCACAGGGTGACCGCCACGCCGCCGTCGCTCACGTCGTGCCAGGCCAGCACCCGGTCGCGCACCCGGTCCATCGCCCGCCAGAGGCCGACGAGGCGCTCGGGGCGGTCGAGGTCGGCGGGCCGCCCGCCCGACCGCCCCATCACCTGGGCGAGGGCGGAACCGCCCAGGCGCCCGGCCCCGCCGGAGAGGTCCACGAGGATCAGCGTCGTGTCGGGGTCGCGGACGAGCTGGGGGGTCAGCGTGCGCCCGGCGTCGCGCACCGGGGCGAAGGCCGACACGACCACCGTGAGCGGCGCCCGCACCTCGTGCTCCCCCGCCGCGTCCCGCCAGCGCGCCCGCATCGACAGGGAGTCCTTGCCGACGGGAATCGACACCCCGAGCGCCGGGCACAGTTCCAGCCCCAGCGCCCGCACCGTGTCGTAGAGGCGGGCGTCCTCCTCCGGGTCGCCGGCGGCGGCCATCCAGTTGGCCGACAGCACCACCCGCCCCAGCTCCGGCACGTCGGCGGCGAGCAGGTTGAGCAGGGCCTCGGCCACCGCCAGGCGCCCGCTGGCCGGGGCGTCGAGGAGCGCCACCGGGGGGCGCTCGCCCAGCGCCATCGCCTCGCCGGCCCGCCCGGCGTGGTCGGTGACGGTGACGGCGACGTCGGCCACCGGCACCTGCCAGGGCCCCACCATCTGGTCCCGGGCCACGGTGCCCGTCACGCTGCGGTCCCCGATGGTGATCAGGAAGCCCTTGCTCGCCACCGCCGGCAGGGTGAGCAGGCGGTCCAGCGCCTCCGCCGGCTCGATGCCCCCCGTGTCCAGCGGGCGGAGGACGGCGCGGGGACGGCGCGCCCGGCGCTCCATGCGCGGCGGCCCCCCGAGGACCCCGGCGAGGTCCAGGTCGACCGGCGGCGCCGGCGCGCCGGCGAGGGTCACGCGCAGCCGCCCGTCGCCGGTCGCCTCCCCCACCGCCGCCCACGGGGCCCGCTCCCGCTCGCAAATCGCCGCGAAGCGCGGGAGATCCTCCGGCCGGATCGCCAGCACGTAGCGCTCCTGCGCCTCGTTGCACCAGGTCTCCATCGGCGACATGCCCGGCTCGGCGGTGGGCACCCGGCCGAGGTCGATCACCGCGCCGCGGCCCGCGTCGTGGACCAGCTCGGGCAGGGCGTTGCTCAGGCCCCCGGCGCCGACGTCGTGAATGCTCAGGATCGGGTTGGCCTCGCCCATCGCCGCGCAGCGGTCGATCACCTCCTGGCATCGCCGCTCCACCTCGGGATCGGCGCGCTGCACGCTGGCGAAGTCGAGCTCCTCGGCGCCGGCCCCGGTGGCCCGGCTGCTCGCCGCCCCCCCGCCCAGGCCGATGCGCATCGCCGGCCCGCCGAGGACCACCAGGGCCGCGCCGACGGGGACGGGCGCCTTGGCGACGTGCTCCGGGCGGACGTGGCCCATGCCGCCGGCCAGCATGATCGGCTTGTGGTAGCCGCGCAGGCCGCCGGCGTCGCGGACGGTGAAGGTGCGAAAGGCGCCGGCGAGGTTGGGCCGGCCGAACTCGTTGTTGTAGGCCGCCGCCCCGAGCGGCGCCTCGATCATGATGCGGAGGGGGTCGGCCATGCGCGGCGAGCGCCCGGCGTCGAGCTCCCAGGGCCGCGGCGCCCCGGGGAGGTGCAGGTCGCTGACGCAGTAGGCGCACAGCCCGGCCCGGGGCTTCCCGCCCCGCCCCGTCGCCCCCTCGTCGCGGATCTCGCCGCCGCTGCCGGTGGCCGCCCCGGGCCAGGGCGCGATGCCGGTGGGGTGGTTGTGCGTCTCCACCTTCATCAGCAGGTGCGCCACGCCCGGCCGCGCCCGGTACACCCGGTCGGCGGGGTCGATCTCGAAGCGCGCCACCGGGTGCCCCTCGACGACGGCGGCGTTGTCCCGGTAGGCCGACAGGGTGCGCCCCGGGTGGACCGCGTGGGTGTGGCGGATCATCGCGAAGGGGCTCAGGGGCTGCGCCTCGCCGTCCACCACCCACCGGGCGTTGAAGATCTTGTGACGGCAGTGCTCGGAGTTGGCCTGGGCGAACATCACCAGCTCGGCGTCGGTGGGGTCGCGCCCGAGCCGCCGGTAGAGGTCGACGAGGTAGGCGATCTCCGGCTCGGCGAGGGCCAGGCCGAGCTCGGCGTCGGCCCGGCGCAGCGCCGAGGCCGGGTCCTCGCCCAGCGGCACCCGCCGCAAGGGCCGGGGGGGCTCGACCCGGAACAGCGCCCCGGCGGCCTCGACGCCCGGGAGCACCGCCTCGACCATGCGGTCGTGGAGCAGGCCGGCGGGGCGCTGTTCCGGGT
>WGAH01000491.1 GCA_015489145.1 Deltaproteobacteria bacterium | reverse complement strand
GCCCACGCCCAGGCGGTGGCCGCCATTCGCGCCGCCATCGCCCGCGGCGACGTCTACGAGGTGAACCTGACGGCGCGCGCCGACCTCGGGGTCGTGCCCGGCGCCGCCCTGCTCGCCCGCCTGGCCCGCTCCCGCCCGCGCTTCCTCGCCTGGCTGCGCCTGCCCGGCGGCGAGGAGGTGGTCAGCGCCTCGCCGGAGCTCCTGTTCGCCCTCGACGGCGACCGCGCGCGCGCCGAGCCGATGAAGGGCACCGCCCCGCCCGACGCCGCCGAGGCCCTTCGGGCGAGCCGCAAGGACGCGGCGGAGCTGGCGATGATCACCGACCTGCTCCGCCACGAGCTCACCCCCCTGTGCCGGCCGGGCAGCGTGGCCGTGCCGGCCCCGCGCCGCTTCCTCCGCCTGCCCTACGCCGTGCAGGCGGTGAGCGACGTGACGGGCCGGCTGCTGCCGGGCCGCGGCCCCGACGCCGTCTTCGCCGCCCTGCACCCCGGCGGCTCGGTCACCGGCACGCCCAAGGGGGCCGCGATGGCGATGATCCGCCGGCTGGAGGCCGCTCCCAGGGGCGCCTACTGCGGCTCGCTGGCCTGGACCGAGGCCGAGCGCACCCGCGCCAGCCTGCTGATCCGCACCGCCTTCCGACCCGGCCCGGCGGCGGCGTGGACCTACGGCACCGGCGGGGCGATCACCTGGGCGAGCGAGGCGGCCGCCGAGTACCGCGAACTGCGCCTGAAACTCGGCGCGCTGGGCGAAGTCGGGCCGTGAAGCCCGAAGGCTACACCGTGATCCGGGTGGACGCCCGCGGTCCCCGGCACCTCGCGGCGCACCTCCGGCGCTTCCCCGCCGAGGCCCGGCCGGCGGTGCGCGCCTGGGCCGAGGCCGCCGAACCCGGCCTCTACGCCGTGCGCCTCGCCGACGGGCGCCCCGCCGTCCGCCGCCGCCCGCGCTCGGCCCTCGACCGCACCGACCTGGCGAGCGCCTTCGCCGTCTCCCCTCTCGCCGCGCGCCTCGGCCCCGTCGCCGGCCCGGTCCCCAAGCCGGCGCCCCCCTGCCTCTACGACGCGGTGCGCGCCCTCGGCCCCGCCACCCTGCTCACCGACCCGGCGGGCCGCGAGATCCTCGAGGCCGCCGCCGCCGCCGTCATCGCCTTCGACGGCGCCGACCTCGTGCTGCCCCCCGCTGACCGCAGCCGCGTGGCCTCGGTGGCCGAGGAAGCCCTGTCCGCCCGCGCCCGCCGCGCCCCCCTCCTCCGGGATGCCGGCGATCCGCTGATCCTCGTGAACGCCGCCGGCGCCTTCGCCCCGCGCGTCCCCGGTCGCCCCCGGGCCGGTCCGGAGCTGCTCGCCGCCGTCCGGCGCATCCTCGACGCGGCCGCCCACGCCGGCTGAGCCCCCGAGACGAGGGTGCCGCCGTCGCCGATCGTCATCCCTGGCGGGGCTCGGCGACGGCGGCAGGCGGGTGGTCCCCCCGGAATCGCCCGTTGCGGTCGGTCGGTGTGGGTCAGGCGGTTGCGGGGCGTTCCACCACCCGCGTCACGGGCACGGTGCTCACGAGAGCCACCTGCCCGTCGGCTCGTTCGAGGCGGAACTCGGTGTTGATCGGGTCGATTTGCACGTAGCGGGCGATGACCTCCATGATCTCGGCCTTCATCGCCTCCATCTGCGCCGGCGTCAGGTCCACCTGGTCGTGGATCAGCAGCACCTTGAGGCGCTTCTTGGCCTCTTCCCGGCTGTTGGCGGCCGGGCGGCCGAGCAGCTTCGCGACGAGGTTCTTCATCCCACCACCTCCCGGGCGGGCTGCAGGCCCACCCAGCGCTTGAGGGCCGACCACCAGCCCTGGTCCGCCGACAGGTCGAGCATCGGCACGTCGGGTTCCCCGGTGAGCCGCCGGGCGATGCGCCGGTAGGCCTCGCCCACCCGGCTGGAATCGTCGAGGGCGACCGGCATGCCGCGGTTGGAGCTGACGATGATGTCCTCGGTGTCCGGCACGATGCCGAGGAGCGGGATCGACAGCAGCTCGAGGATGTCCTCCTTCGTCATCATGTCGCCGGCCGCCGCCATGCGCGGGCGGTAGCGGTTGATGACGAGCTGGGGCTCGGGCAGCTCGTTGGCCTCCACCATGCCGATGATGCGGTCGGCGTCGCGAATCGCGCTGACCTCCGGGGTGGTGACGACCACCGCGCGGTCGGCCCCGGCCACGGCGTTCTTGAAGCCCTGCTCGATGCCGGCGGGGCTGTCGACGAGCACGTAGTCGAAGTCCTTCTTGAGGTCGGCGACCAGCTCGCGCATCTGCCGGGGCGTGACCGCGTTCTTGTCGCGGGTCTGGGCGGCCGGCAGGAGGAACAGGCCGTCGACGCGCTTGTCGCGGACGAGGGCCTGCTTGAGGCGGCAGGAGCCCTCGACGACGTGGACGAGGTCGTAGACGATGCGGTTCTCCAGGCCGAGGATGACGTCGAGGTTGCGGAGGCCGATGTCGGCGTCCACCACCGCGACCTTCGCGCCGAGGCGGCCGAGGGCCACGCCCAGGTTGGCGGTGGTGGTCGTCTTGCCCACCCCGCCCTTGCCGGACGTCACGACGATGCATTCACTCATGGGCTTCTCCGTGGATGAAGGGGGGCCTCAGGCGGGCCGCTGGCCGCGAAACTCCTCGACGACGATGCGGCCGTCGCGCACGAAGGCGACCTCGGTGCGCGGGCGGTCGCGGGTGGGTCGGCTCCGGCCGAACAGGGCGCCGAGGCCCCGGGCGGCGGCCGGCGCCTCGGGCTCCGGCGCGTAGCCGATGTGCCTGCCGATGCGGAGCTGCACCGGGTGGAGGCCGAAGGCGAGGATGATCGCCTCCTCGGCGCCGCCGGCCCCGGCGTGGGCGACGCCGCGCAGGTTGCCGAGCACCAGCACGTCGCCGCCGGCCTCGATGACGGCGCCGGCGTTGACGTCGCCGAAGACGAGCACGTCCCCGGGGTGGCGCACCACCGCGCCGCTCCGCAGGGTGTGGTCCACCACGAGCAGCTTCCGGCCGGCTTCCTCGGCGGGCTCGGGCGCGGGCGCCTCGCCGGGCGGGCGGAGTACGGGGGCCGGCTCCTCGGCGGCGGGCCCGGCGCTGTCCAGGGGCTCCTCGGGCCCCTCGACCGGCTCGGGGCTCCGCAGGTGGACGTGCACCTTCAGCTCGCGCCGGGCGAAGGCGGACACGGCCTCGGGGGTGCAGTAGATGCCCGTGACCGCCACGGCGTAGTCCTCGTCGAGGAGGCTGGCGAGGCGGTTGAGGTCGAAACGGTCCAGGGCGCCGTCGCCCAGGTCGAGGCGGACGGAGAGGACGGCCTCCTCGTCGCGGGGCGGCACGCGAAGGTCGGCGGCGGGCGCGGCCTCGGCCCCCTCCCCCTCGGCGGCGGCCGGCTCCTCGGCCGGAACCTCCACCTCGGCGCTCTCGTCCTCGGCGGCGGCGGGTTCGGCCTCGGCGCTCTCGCCCTCGGTGGCGGCCGGCTCCTCGGCGGGAGCCTCCACCTCGGCGGCCTCACCCTCGGCGGCGGCCGGCTCCTCGGCGGGAGCCTCCACCTCGGCGCTCTCGCCCTCGGTGGCGGGTTCAGCCTCGGCGCTCTCGCCCTGGACGGAGGCCCCTGCCTCG
>WGAH01000490.1 GCA_015489145.1 Deltaproteobacteria bacterium | reverse complement strand
CCCGCGATCCGCGCGCCCCCGCTTCCGGTTCCGCCGGCGCCCGCGCCCGGATAGGGCTTCCGCTCATGAGCACCCTGCCCCGAGCCTTCGCCATTCGCGACGTCCGCGTGGAGCCGGCCGTCGTCCTCGCGCCGATGGAGGGCGTCACCGACCTGCCCTTCCGGCGCCTGGTCCGCGGCATCGGCGGGGTCGGGCTCACCTGCACCGAGTTCATCGCCAGCGAGGCGCTCAAGCGGGGCGTGGGAAAGATGGTGCAGATGGCGCGCTTCGACCCCGACGAGCGGCCGGTGAGCGTGCAGATCTACGGGCGCCGCCCCGAGGTGATGGCCGAGGCCGCGCGCATCGTCGAGGACCTCGGCGCGACGATTTGCGACATCAACATGGGCTGCCCCTCGCGCAAGGTCGTCGCCCACTCGGGCGGGGCGGCCCTCATGCGGGAACCGGAGCTCGCCGTCGCCATCGTGCGCGCCGTGCGGGCGGCGATCCGCATCCCCCTCACCGTCAAGATGCGCGCCGGCTTCGACCACGACCGCCGCAACGCGCCGGAGCTCGCCTGGATGTGCCAGGAGGAGGGGGCCGAGGCGGTGACGATTCACTGGCGCACCCGCACCGACGGCTACGGCGGCGCCCGCCGGGTGGACGTGATCGCCGAGGCCGCCGCCCGCCTGCGGGTGCCGGTGATCGGCAACGGCGACGTGGTGGACGGCCCCAGCGCCGAGCGCATGGTGCGCGAGACCGGCTGCGCCGGCGTGATGATCGGCCGGGGGGCGATCAAGGACCCGTGGGCCCCCCTCCAGATCGCCCGGCACTTCGCCGGCCTGCCGCCCCTCGAGGTCCGCCCGCTCGACCGCCTCGACGCCCTGCTGCGCTACATCGCCGGGCTGGCCGAGGAGGTCCGCAACGAGCGCTACGTCCTCGGCCGGGCCAAGCAGGTCGCCCGCACCCTGACCCGGGGTTTCCCCTACGGGGCCGCCGCCCGCGTGCGCCTGCTCCACGCGCCGAGCCGGGCGGTCTTCGAGGCGGTGGCCCGCGACTACTTCTCGCGGCTGGAGCGCCACGAGGCCGGCGAGCCCGACGCCTTCGCCGGCTGGGACGAGGCCGACGGCGCCGCCTGAGCCGGTCGTGCCTCCGCGACCCTCCCCCGCGGCGGTCGCTTCGCGCCCGCGCGCCACGCCCCGTCTCGTCGGCCGGTCAGGGACTTCCGGGCGCGCGCGCCAGCCGCCGCGCCCGCTCGGCCACGGTGGCCGCGACCAGCAGCGTGGTGCCGAGAAGGGAGGGGACCAGCGGGGCGAGGAAGGCCGCGTCGAGGTCGCCGGGCCCCGAGGGCGCCGGGTGGATCGTGCGCGCCAGGCGGGTGACGAGGTGGATGAGCGGCACGACGGGAAAGACGAGGACGGCGCCGAAGGCGAGGGCCGTGCGCGCCGCCGGCCGCCAGCGGGCCCAGGCGGCGAGCGCGGCGTAGAGCCCGGCGCCGGCAACCGTGAGGACGAAGCGCGGGTCGCCGGCGGGCACCCACACGCCCCAGGTCGGCCGGGCCCAGGCGCTGCCCTGCGCCACGGTCAGCGCGAGGAGGACGGCGCTCGCCTCCACCGCGGCGCGGGTCGTGGCGTGGGCCCGCCCCCCGCCGGTCCACAGGGCGACGCTCGCGGCGACCAGCGCGGTCGCCGCGCTGGCGAAACCCGCCCAGGCCGTCGGGATGTGGGCGACGAGGATGCGCCCGGTCTCGCCCATCGCCGCCTCGGGGGGAGCGAGGAGGAGTCCCCAGGCGTGCCCGAGGAGCAGCGCCGCGAAGCCGGCGGCGAGGAGGAGCCGGGTGGTGCGCATGGGGGCGGCCTATCCCGCGGCGCCCGGCGGGCGACCGCCCCGGCCGGCTATGCTCGGAAGGAGGGAGTCCGCCCATGGGTCGCGTCCGCCACGCCCTGCACCTGCTGCGCCGCCTGCTCACCGGCCGTCCCCTGCGGGATCGCCCGCTCACCGAGGCCGACCGCGTGCCCCTCGGCGGCCGGGGAAGCTGGCGGGACCCGGGGCACCGCCCGGAGACGAACCGCGCCGCCTGCGGGCGGCCGAAGCCCGGTCCCCACCTCGCCGAGGCTCGCGGCGACCCGCCGGCCGCCGGTGACGATCCGTGAGCCTCCCCCTGCTCGCCCTGGCGCTGGGGGCCTGCGGTCCCGCCGCCGCGCCCGCCCCGGAGGCCGGCGACTCCGGGGCCGCGGACACGGGCGGCGGTGAAGGCGACGGCCCGGCCGTGCTCCTCGCCGCCACCCCCGCCGAGGGCACCGCCTTCGGCGCCCCCCTGACCGCCGCCGCCGTGGCCTTCCGCTTCGGCGAGGGCCCGGCGACGGGTGCCACCCTCGCCTCCGCCCGCCTCGGCGCGCCGAGCCTCCGGGACACCGCCCGGGCGCGCCTGGCCCTGCCGGAAACCGCGCCGGCGCGCGACCTGGCCGACCTCGGCGCCGACGCCACCGGCGCCGTCTACGCCCTGCTCGTCTTCGAGGATGCCGACGGCGACGGGGCCTGGACCGAGGGCGAGACCCTCGCCGGCCTCGCCACCGACCGCTGGCTGCTCTGGATCGCGGTCCCGCCGGACGCGGGAGCCGGCGCCGGGCTCCTCGAACGGGGCTGGAACCTCGTGGACCTCGGGCTGCAGGGCACCTACGAGGACGACCGCTGCCTGCTCGACACCGACGTCGTCCTCGACTGGCGGGAGGGCTGGCCCCGGGCCGCCGACCCCGCTGACGCCGTCGCCGTGGCCCTCCACGGCCTTCCGGCCTCCCTCTCCCTCGCCGGCGAAGTCGCGCTGGAGGCCTTCGAGGACGACGCCCTCGCCGCGATCCCGTACCAGCGCCTCGCCGGGACCGACGACGCCCTCGATCCCTTCTTCGACGTGCCCCTCCGCGACGGCGCCTTCGCCGCCACCCTCGACGCGGCGCCCCCCGACGCCGCCGACGTCGGCGCCGACCCCGACTGGCGCTACGCCCTCGGCTACCCCCTGGCCTACCGCGACGCCGCCGGCGACGGCTGGTCGCCCGACGACCCCCTGTCCGGGGCGACCCCCTGCCACGAGGGCCGGCCGGTGGCGGTGCGCTACACCCGGCCGGTGCGTTCCTGGAAGGGCTGGCGCCTGCTGGACTGCTACGGAGCGACGGTGGGCTGGCGCGCCGTCGTGCAGGACCCGGACACCGGCCAGCCGCGCTTCCTCGACGCCGAGGCCGCCGCCACGCTGCGCCTCGACGGCACCTGCTCCCTCGGCGGCTGAAGGCCGGGCGCTTCCGCGGAAGCGCCGCCGTGGTAGAAAGATCGCGCGGTCCCTTCCGGTTTCCCGCCGAGCGTCCCATGGCCTCTCACCACGACCCCGCGCTCCCGCCGACGCAGGAGCTTCCCCGCATCCTCGACGAGCTCCCCGTGGGGATCGCGCTGACCGCCGCGCTGGGCGCCGCGCCCGTTCGCTACCGGAACCGGCGGCTCCTCGACATCCTCGGCCTGCCCGCCGACTGGCGGGGCACGCTGGCCGAGCTGGCCGAGCACCTCTGCGCCGAGCCCACGCACCGGGTCGAGTTCCTCGACCGCTGGCTCCCGGCGGTGACCACCGGCCAGGCCCCCGGGCCCTTTT
>WGAH01000489.1 GCA_015489145.1 Deltaproteobacteria bacterium | reverse complement strand
GGCAGCAAGGTGCTCCTCGTCGGGTTCGGGGGGCGTGCCGCCGCCGATGGCCTCGACGTGGATGCCGCCCTCGACGCGCGGTTCCCCGGGCGTCTCGGGGGGGAGCTCGGGCGCCTCGTCGGCCGGGGCGAGGTCGATCCCGGCCCCGAGGGCCGCGAGGTTCGGCGCGATGAGGGCGTCCCAGGCCATCACCGCCGCCTCGCCGTGGTCGGGGAGGGCGGCGAGGGCGACGTGGCCGGCGCGGGCGAGGGCGGCGGAGGCGAACAGGGCCGGCCCGCCGAAGCGCTGGAAGCAGCTCCACCGGAACAGGCCGTCGAAGGCGGCCACCGCCTCGCCGGCGGCGCGGACGGCGGCGACGGCGGCCGGGTCGGCGGCGAGGCCGGCGCCGCTCACCACCAGCACGCAGCCGAGGCCGGGATCGGCCAGGGCCGCCGACAGGGCTCCGGCCAGGGCCTCGGGGGCGACGGCCTCGGAGGCGACGACCTGCACGCCCTCCCGGCGGAGGTGCTCCGCCAGGGCGCGGGCGCCGCCGCGCTCCTGGGGGCCCGAGGAGAGGATCTGCACGGGAACGGGCTGTTCGGGACGGGCCACCACCTCACACCTCCTCGTCGGGCCGCATCCTACCGCGGGAGGCCCCGGCGGCGCCGGCCCTACTTGCGGATCCGCAGGCGCTGGCCCGGGTAGATCGTGCTGCCCTTGAGGTTGTTCCAGTCGCGCAGCTCGGCGACGGTGCAGCCCTGGCGCTTCGCGATGGCGCTGAGCGTGTCGCCGCGCCGCACGGTGTAGGTGCGCCACCCGCTGCTGCTCGTGTAGATCTTGAGCTTCTGGCCGGCCTGGATGCGGTTCGGGTTGCGGATGCCGTTCCACCGCATCAGGTCGGACTGCTTCACCCCGTAGCGCGCGGCGATGGTCGACAGGGCCTCGCCCTTTCGCACGACGTGGGTGACGGCGGTGCGGCTGGACTTCGAGGACCGCCCGCGGGAGCTGGCGGTGGAGGCCAGGGTGCGATCCGGGGGCGGGGCGGCGCCGGGCGCGGGGATGACCAGCTCCATGCCGACGTAGATGCGGTTGGCGTTGCGAATGCGGTTGACGCGCTGGATCGCGTCGACGCTCACGCCGTACTTGCGGGCGATGGCGCTCAGCGTCTCGCCGCGGCGCACCTTGTGGCGCCGCCAGGTGAGGCGCTGCTGGGGCGGCACCTTCTCGAGGGCCGCGAGGAACTGCTCGCTTCGCCCCGCCGGGATGCGGAGCCACTGCTCCTCGGGCTCCGGCGGCAGGGCCCAGCGGCGCAGGTGGGGGTTGAGCTCGGCGAGGGTGTCCTGGTCGACGCCGGCGCAGCGGGCGAGCACGTCGAGGCCGATGCTCGGGCCCACCTTCACCGTGTCGTAGGCCAGGGGCGGCTCGTAGCGGATGTCGGTGAAGCCGTAGCGCTCCGGGTGCTTGCCGATGATCGCCGCCGCGAGGAGCTTGGGCACGTAGTTGTCGGTCTCGGTGGCGAAGGCGTTTCGGTCGACCAGCTCCCAGAAGTCGCGGGTGCCCTCCCGGGCCACGGCGCGCTCGACGCGCATCGGGCCGCCGTTGTAGGCCGCCCAGGCGAGGTACCAGTCGCCGAAGCGCTCGTGCAGCTCCGAGAGGAACAGGATCGCCGCCTCGGTGGAGCGCTCCGGGTCCCGGCGCTCGTCGACCCACCAGTCCACCCGGAGGCCGTGGTTGCGGGCGGTCGGGGCGATGAACTGCCACAGCCCGACGGCGGCGGCCCGGCTGTAGGCGTGCGGGGCGAAGCCGCTCTCGATCATCGACAGGTAGATCAGGTCCCGCGGCAGGCCGGCCTCGGCGAGGCGGTGCTCGATGAGGGGCAGGTAGCGGGTGGAGCGGGCGAGCCAGCGGGCGTAGTACTTGCGCCCGCGGCCGGTGAAGTACTCCATCCAGCGCACCACGTCCTCGTTGACCACGATGGGGATGTCGAACTCCGTCGGGTCGATCTCGGCGAGGTGCAGGGGGTCGGCGGCCAGGGTGCCCACGGGGTCCGTGTAGAAGGCCAGCGGCGGGCGCGAGCCGGCGACGAGCAGCTCGACGTACTCCTCCTCCGCCTCGCGGGCCTCGTCGAGCTCCTCGCTCGCCTCCACCGCCTCGGGTTCCGGCACCGAGCCCTCGACCTCCTCGACGTAGTCCCACAGGCTCTCGTGGCCGGGCTCCACCGCCGGGGCGTCGGCGCGCGCCGTCTCGGCCGGAGGCGGCGCCTCGTCGAGATCGCCCTCCTCGCCCGGGGCCGGGCGCAGCAGGTTGCCGCGCCACCGGCGCCGCCGCTCGCCGCGCCGCCGGGAACCGGGCCCGGTCGCGGCGTCGGCGGAGGGCGCCTCGGCGGCGGATCCATCGCCCGTTTCTGCGGTACTCCCTTCTGAATCGGTGTCGGCGGAGGCGTCGGGCGGGGAGCCGGCGGCGGGGGGACGGGCGAACGCGGGAACGCCGAGGCCGAGGCCGGCCAGGACGACGAG
>WGAH01000488.1 GCA_015489145.1 Deltaproteobacteria bacterium | reverse complement strand
GGGTCTTCGCCGGCGCGCTTCGCACCGGGGCCAACCCGAGCTGGGCGGCGCTGGCCCTCCTCGGTGCCGCGCTGCTCCTCTCGGTCGGCGCGGGCCGGGGCAACCTGCGCGGCCTCGAGGTGCGGCGGCGGCTGCCGGGAGAGGTCTTCGCCGGCCGGCCGGCCCGCGGGGCCTGGGTGCTCCGCAGCCGGAGGCGGTGGCGGGGACACCGGGCGGTGGTCGTCGAGGAGCGCGGCCCCGACGGGGTGACGGCCCGGGCCTTCGCCGCGCGCGTCCCCGCGGGAGGCGAGGTGGTGGTCGAGGCGAGCTGGCGCTTCGCCGCCCGGGGGCCGGCGGGACTCGGCACGGTGCGCCTGTCGAGCGCCTGGCCCTTCGGCCTCCTCACCCGCTGGCGGGAGGTGGCGCTGCCGGCCACCCTGCTCGTCTACCCGCGTCCCCGCCCGGGCGCCCCGGTGGAGGCGGTACCCCGGCCCGGCGGCGCCGACGCGCCGAGCCCCCGGCCCGGAGAGACCGGGGACGCGGTGGGGCTGCGGCCCTACGCGCCGGGCGATCCCCTCCGGGACATCCACTGGCCCACCACCGCCCGGGTCGGCCGGCCGATGGTCGTCGTGCGCGAGGCGGAGCGGGCGGCGGAGGTGCGGGTGCGCGTCGACCCGGTCGCCGCCGGCGGCTGGGAGGAGGCGGTCGAGCGCGCCACCGGCGAGGTGCTGCGCCACCTCGACGCCGGGCTCGCCGTCGGGCTGGTCGTCGAGGGGCGGACCCTGGGCCCCGGGAGCGGCGAGGCCTGGCGCCGGCGCCTCCTCGACACCCTGGCCCTCGCGCCCGGCCGGCCGGCGCCCGCGCCGGGGGAGGCGGCGTCCCCGGCGGAACGGGGAAGCCCCCGGGACCCGCGCCGCGCGCGGCTGGCCGCCGCCGTCGCCCTGGCCCCGGCGGCGGCGGGGCTGGCCGCGGGCGGCTTCGGGGGCGTCGCCCTGGCCCTGGGGGCCGGGCTGGCCGCCGCGCTCCGGTGGACGGATCGCCCCCGGGGCAGCGGCGCCGTGCCGGCCCTGGCCGGGGTGCTCCTCGCCGTCCTGGCCCTCGCCCTCGACCAGCCGCCGCGCCCGGTCGCGCTCGGGCTCCTCGGCTGGCTCCTCGCCGCCCAGGGCGCCGCCGGCCGCCGCCCCGCCGGCGACCGGGCGCTCCTGTTGCTGGCCTTCCTCGGGGTGGCGGTGGTCGCCGCGCGCCCGGGCGTCGCCGCCCACCCCGCCCTGGCGGCGGCCTGGCTGGCGCTCGCCGCGGGCGGCCCGGCCCTGCTCCAGGCGGCGGTCCTCGCCGAGGGCGGCGTCCCGGCCCGGCCGGCGACCTGGCCCTCCCTCGTGCTTCCCGCCCTCGCCGCCGCGCTCTTTCTCGGGATCCCCCGGCCCGCCGCCGCCCCCCTCGCCGGCGGGAGCGCGGCGGTCTCGGGCCTGGGCGAGCGCGTGCGCCTCGGCGACCTCTCGGCCGCCCTCGACGACCCGGCCGTCGTCGCCCGGGTGCGCCTCGACCCGGCCGGCGCGGCGCGCCTCGCGTCCCCCCTGCGCCTGCGGGCCCTGGCCTTCGACGCCTTCGACGGGACCACCTGGAGCCGGGTGCTGCCGGGGAGCTTCGCGCCGCCCCGGGGCTGGGCCGGCGAGGGGAGCGCGGCAGGGCTCGGGGATGTCGTGCTCCAGGATGTCGTGCTCCAGCCGCTCCCGGGAGGGGTCCTGCTCGGACTGGGGGCGATTCGCCGGGTTTCCGGCCTCGACCCCGCCGCGTTGACGGTGGACGCGGACGGGACGTGGCGGATCTCGGGGCCGCCGCGCCCGGTGGCCTACACCGCCTGGACCGCGCCGGGGCAGGCCCCGAGCGGGCCGGTGATCCGGGTGGAGCGGGCCTACCTGCGCGCCGGGGCCTGGACCGCCCTGCCCGCCGACCTCGACCCGCGCATCGCCGCGCTGGCCCGCGCCTGGCTGGCCGAGGCGGACGCCGCCGACCCCGAGGCGGTGGCGCGCCACTTCGCCGACCGCCTGCGGCGCGGCTACCGCTGGGTGCGGGTGCCGCCGGCGGGCCTGGCCCGGCAAGCCCTGGGCGACTTCCTGTTCGAGACGCGCGAGGGGCACTGCGAGTTCTTCGCCACCGCCCTGGCGGTGCTCCTGCGGGAGGTGGGCGTGCCGGCGCGGGTGGCGGCGGGCTTCCTCGTCGACGCGCCGCCCGACGGCGGGACGATCGCCGTGCGGCGCTCCGACGCCCACGCCTGGGTGGAGGCCTGGACCGGCGCCGGCTGGACCGTCCTCGACGCCACCCCGCCGGCCGGCGAGGCGCGGGCCGAGGGCTGGGCGGCGACCGCCGCCGGCTGGTCCCGCCTCATGCTGGCCTGGGACGCGCGGGCCCAGCGGGCGGCCTGGCGGGCCGCGGCCGGCCGCCTGGCGGCCCTGCGCCCCGGCGCCCGGGTCGCGGCGGGGGTGCTCCTCGGGCTGGCCGCGGGGCTGGCGCTGCGCCGGTCCTGGCGCCGCCGGCGGCGGGCGGCGCGGGTCGAGGGCCGGGTCGCCCGGACCTGGCTGGCCGCCCGGCGGCTGGCGCGGCGTCGCGGCTGGGCGATTCCCCCGGGCCTGCCGCCGCGGACGGCGGCGCGCTGGCTGGCCGAGCGGGCCGGCCCCGCCGCCGGGGAACTCGCGGCCCTCGCCGAGCTGCTCTACCGGGTGCGCTACGCCGGCGAGGCGGACGGGGCCCACGCTCTCGCGGCGCGCCGGGCCCTGCGGGGCCTGCGGCGACGGCTCCCCCGGCGGGGACGCGGCGGCGCCGGCGCTTGACGCCCCGGGCGCGGCGCGGCAATTGTGCCGCCCCTCGGCCGGCCCCGGCGCGCCTCGCCGGACGCGCTTCGCGGCCCCCGAGGTCCACACCGCGAGGAAGCCATGCCCGAGGGAACCCCCGCCGACCGAACCGACCGCGCCGCGCCCGGTCCCGCCACCCTGGGCGAGGCCCTGCGCGAGGCGGCCCGCCGGTGGCCGGAGGCCCCGGCCCTCCTCTCCGAGACCGCGCGCTTCACCTGGGCCGGACTGGACGCCGAGGTGGACCGCCTCGCCGCCCTGTTCGCCGGGATCGGCCTCCGTCGCGGCGAGCCCGTCGGCTTCCTCATCACCAAGCGCCCCGAGGTGGTGACGGGCTTCCTCGCGCTCGCGCGCCTCGGCGCCATCGCCGCCCCGGTCAACTTCAAGCTCCACCCGGACCACATCCGCGACCAGTTCCGCACCGCGAGCATCCGCACGGTCCTCGTCGAGTCCGCCCTCGACCCGGTGCTCCGCACGGTGCTTCCCGAGCTGCCGGATCCCCGGCGCATCGTCTACGTGGACGGCCCCGGGCGCCACGGCGCGAGCTGGACCGGGCAGGCCCCCGCCGCTGCCCCGCCGGCGGTGGACGTCGGCCCGGACGACCCCTGCTACTACAACTACACCTCCGGCACGACCGGCCGCCCCAAGGGCGCCGTCACCACCCACCGCAACATCCTCGAGAACGCCCGGGCCACCGCCGAGGCCCTCGACTTCCGCCGCGAGGACGTGTTCCTCGGGATGTTCAGCGTCTTCGCCCACCCCCACGAGCTGTTCCACCGCTCGCTGGTCACGGGGACGCCCTTCGTCATCCTCGACACGCTCTCCCCGCGCATCACGGCGGCGACGATCCGCCGCTTCGGCGTCACCTGGATGATGGCGGTGCCGAGCTTCTACGAGATGCTCCACGACCACGTCGTCGCCACCGGCGAGCGCCTCGACGGCCTGCGCGTGCTCGAGAGCGGCGGGGCCTTCGTCGGCGCCGACACCCTCGAGCGCATGGAGCGGTCCTTCGGGGCGCGCTTCCTGCCGGTCTGGGGCTGCACCGAGGCCACGGGGGTCGCGCTGGCCAACGGGCCCGGGGAGCGGGTGCCCGGGGCGACCGGACGGCCGGTGCCCGGCTACGCGGTGCGCGTGGTGGACGAGGCCGGCCGCGACCTGCCCCCCGGCGAGGTGGGGGAGATGCTGATCCGCGGCCCCGCCGTGGTGAGCGGCTACGTCAACAACCCGGACGAGACGGCCGCCGTCTTTCGCGACGGCTGGTACCACACCCGCGACCTGGTGCGCCGGGACGCCGGGGGATTCGTCCACTTCGTCGGGCGCCGCTCCGAGATGCTCAAGATCGGCGGCATTCGCGTCTACCCCCTCGAGATCGAGACGGTGCTCGGCGAGCACCCCGAGGTGCGCGAGGTGGTGGTCGTGCGGGCCGAGGAGCGGGTGCGCGGCGAGATCGCCCGCGCCGTCGTGCGCCTGGCGCCGGGCTCCACCGTGACCGCCCGCGACCTCAAGGTCTACTGCCGCGAGCGGCTCGCGGTCTACAAGGTGCCGCGGGTCGTCGAGATCTGGCGGGAGATCCCCAAGCTGCCCAACGGCAAGATCGACAAGCGGGCGATCCTGGCGGTGCCCCTCGACCCGACCCGGGACGAGCGGTGAGCGTCGCCTCCCTGCGCCGGCCGCGCCCGGGCCTGCTGGTCAAGGACCTCGGCGGCCTCGCCCTCTACTACCCGGGGCAGGCGCTCGTGCGCCGGGCGCCGCGGCGGTGGCTGCACCCGGTGGGGGCGCTGGGCGGCGACCTCGTGCGCCGGCTCGCCGCCGACGGCGAGGAGATGCGCGACGAGCTGCGGCGCCTGTTCGGCCTCGACCGCGACCCGCCGCCCTACGCCCTGCCCCGCGACGAGGACGCCATCGTTCGCGACGCCTACCGCGAGGCGATGTTCAACGAGATCGAGGTGCTGCGCTACCCGCACATGAGCCCGGCCACCATCGACCGCTACTGCGTGGTGGAGGGGCGGGAGCACCTCGACCGGGCGCTGGCGGCGGGCCGCGGGGCCATCGTGCTCATCGGCCACTTCGGCGCCAACCAGATGATCATGCCGGCGCTCGGCCACCAGGGCTACCCGATGAACCAGCTCTCGGCCCCGCCGCCGGTGTGGGCCGACATCCTCCGCGACACGCGCACCACGCCGCTGTGGGAGAAGGTCCTCGCCCGCCGCTGGGAGCTGGAGCGGCGCCTGCCGGTGCGGCACATCAACGTCTTCCGCTTCCTGCGGCCGGCCTTCGACTGCCTGCGCCGCAACGAGGTGCTCGGCCTGGCCTTCGACGGCGGCGGCGGCACGGCCTGGACCCGCGTGCGCTTCATGGCCCGGGAGGCGAACCTGTCGATCCAGCCGGTGCAGCTCTGGCGCAAGACCGGGGCCACCCTGCTGCCGACCTTCGTGATCCGCCGCCCCGGCGAGGACCGCCACCGCATCCTCATCGAGGAGCCGCTGCCCTTCCGGCCCGTCCCCGGCGACCGCGCGGAGGAGGCCCGGGTCAACATGCAGGCGATCGTCGACCGCTTCACGCGGCAGGTCGCCCGTCACCCCGATCACTACCTGCAGTTCATGCTGATGCGGCGCCGGGTGCGGGGCACCGACGTGCGCCCCTTCTTCACCGACTACCCCCCGCTTCCGGGGGCCCTGGACCGGGCCGAGGCCGAGCGCCGGCTCAAGGAGGCGGGCGCGCGCCACGGCTGAGGGGGCGGGCTACGCGCCGCCGCCCGCCGCCGCCACCAGCTCCCGGGCGGCCGCCTCGGCCTCCTCGGGGGTGTGGTCCTCGCCCCACAGCGCGTGGACCGCCGCCACCGCGGCGGCGCCGGCCTCGATGCATCGCCGGGCCCGGCGGGGGGTGATGCCGCCGAGGGCCACGACGGGGAGCTGCGCCGAGCGGGCGACCTCCTCCAGCCGCCGGAGCCCGAGGGTGCGGCGGCGGTCGCCGGCCTTGCTCAGCGGCTTGAAGACCGGCGAGTAGAAGGCGTAGTCGGCGCCGAGCTGGTGGGCGGCGGCGACCTCGATGGGGGAGTGGCAGCTCACGCCGAGCAGGCCGCGCACGCGCGGGCGGAGGCGCTCGCCCTCGGCGAGGGCGGCGGCCGGGAGGTGCAGTCCCCAGCCGGCCCGGGCGGCGACCTCGGCGGCGGCGGGGTGGCTGGCGTGGAGCACCAGCCCCTCGCCGAAGGCCGGGGCGAGGCGGCGGGCCAGGGCCACGTAGTCGGTGGCGTCGAGCCGCGGTTCGCGGAGCACGAGGACGCGCAGCCCGCCTCGCGCCGCGCCGAGGGCGAGGAACTCGACGTCGCGCCGGACGCGGTGCTCGCCGGGGCTGATGCCCAGGACGCGGGGGAGGGGTTTCCAGACGAGCACGGGACCCTCCTCAGGGCGGAATCAGGTGCCGATCACGCCGTCGAGGGGCGAGCTGGCGGTGGCGTAGAGGCGCCGGGGGATGCGCCCGGCGGCGCGGGCGAGGTAGCCCGCCTCGACGGCGTGGCGCATGGCGACGGCCATGCTCACCGGGTCGCGGGCCCCGGCCACCGCGGTGTTGAGGAGCACGGCGTCGGCGCCGAGCTCCATCGCCAGGGCGGCGTCGCTGGCGGTGCCGATGCCGGCGTCGACGATGACGGGCACCGTCGCCTGCTCGACGATGATGCGGAGCGCGGCGGGGTTGGCGATGCCCATGCCGCTGCCGATGGGGGCGGCCAGCGGCATCACCGCCGCGCAGCCGATCTCGGCGAGGCGCTGGCAGACCACCGGGTCGTCGGGGCAGTAGGGAAGGACGGTGAAGCCGTCGGCCACCAGGCGGCGGGCGGCCTCGAGGGTGCCCTCGGCGTCGGGGTAGAGGGTGTCGGCATCGCCGATGACCTCGAGCTTGATCAGCGGCGTGTCGAGCAGCTCGCGGGCCAGCCAGGCGGTGGTGACGGCGTCCTCGGGGGTGTAGCAGCCGGCGGTGTTCGGCAGCAGCCGGATGCGCCGGCGGTCGATGAAGTCGAGGATGCCCGCGCCTTGGGGGGCCGACAGGTCCACCCGGCGGATCGCCACGGTGACCATGCTCGTGCCGGCGGCCTCGTGGCAGGCGCGCATCACCTCGAAGTCCGGGTACTTGCCCGTGCCGAGGATCAGGCGCGAGGGCAGCTCGAAGTCGGCGATGCGGAGCGGCGGCGGGGCGGGGGTCGGGTCGGTCATGGCTTCGCCCTATCCCGCCGGCTCCCGCCCCACACGGCGCCGGCCCCGCCGCGCCCCACCGGCGGGCTGGCCTGGCGCAGCTTTCGGGGACCGGGATCGGGGCCCCGCGGGTTCGGGGTGGTTGCCGGCCCCCGGGATCGGCTATATAGACGGCGCCGAACCACGGCAGATGGAGGAAACCACCATGACCAAGCTCACTCTCGCCCTCGCGGCCACGTCCGCGCTCTTCCTGGCCGCCTGCGACGACGTCAAGGGCGACACCGGCGACACCGGCATGGCCGGCGACGGCGGCAGCTCCGAGGTCACCGAGCCCAGCAGCGTCTCGGTCTCCTTCGGCTCCGACTCCCTCACCGTCACGATCAGCGAAGACGGCCCCGGCGGCTACTGGCTCGGCATGGCCGAGACCGCCGCGAGCGACGACCCCTGGACGGGCGAGGACTGCTACCTCGGCTACACCCTCACCGACGGCACCGTCCTGAGCTACTGCCACAACGCCGGCGACGGCGGCACGCTCACGCTCTCCTACGGCGGCGACCCGACCGACCTCGACGACAGCACCGAGACCGTGTTCTCCGCCGAGCAGGACGGCCGCATCACCTACTACCTCTACAGCGACCCGACCTGGGGCGGCAACGACATGTGCTGGGTCTGGGGCAACGAGTCCAGCTACTACGACGCCCTCGGCTGCAACGAGATGTACGGCACCTGGGGCGGCTAGTCCCCCTCCCGCCGACCGACCCCCGCGTCGCTCCCGGCGGCGCGGGGGTTCGTGCGTTCAGCGGCGGGACATGGTGAACACCACGCTGCCGTCGTCCTCGTAGCGGATCGTGCCCGCCATGGGACGGTCGGCGAGCCACCAGGGGGCGGTGGGCTCGACCGC
This sequence comes from Deltaproteobacteria bacterium, assembly GCA_015489145.1. Taxonomy (GTDB): domain Bacteria; phylum Myxococcota_A; class UBA796; order UBA796; family UBA2385; genus S143-5. The sequence continues at coordinate 925 of WGAH01000488.1, read as the reverse complement.
GAGGGCGACGGTGCGGGCGTCCTCCCACCAGGCGCTCACGGTGCCGGTGCCGTGCCCTTCCTGGCCGTTGACGTCCATGCGGAAGCGGCTGGTGGCGCGGCCCTCGAAGGGGCGGCGGAGGTCGGGCAGGGCCGGGTCGAGCCAGAGCTCGAAGACCGGGACGTCGCGGCCGACCTGGAAGACCGTGGCCCGGGCCAGGCCGCCGTCGACGAAGCGGTACTCGAAGCGGTTGAGCGCCGTGGTGGTGGTGCTCAGCTCGCCGTCCGCGGCCCACAGCTCGGTGGCGCGGGTGGGCCAGCCGGGCTCGCCGGTGGCCGGGTCGCGCGGGTCCGGGCCCGGGCGCTCGAGGACGAAGCCGCCCTCGGTGGGCGTGACCCGGTAGCTCGCCACGGCGATGCCCCCCTGCGCCTGGCTCAGGAGGAAGCGCACGGGCACGAGGCCGGCGATGCGGGCGAAGCGGCGGCGCTTCCCGTCGATGCTGACGCGGGCCTTCACCCGCCGGCCCATGCGCGTGAGGTCGAGCACCGCGGCCACCGCCTGCCGGCTGTGGCCCATCGTGCTGCCGTTGCGCTTGCGGGGCGGGCGCTCGGGCAGCCGCGCCTCCACGTCCACCACCACCGCCTCGTCGCGGGGGGTGGTCGTCTCGATGTGCAGCACGACGCGGTCGCCCTCGCTGGCGTCCCGCACCCGCAGGGGACCCGGGTGGCGGGGCACGGGGATCTCGGCGGCGATGCGGTCGAGGTCCGGCCGGTCCGTCGTGATCGTCTGGACCCGGTCGAGGTCGGCGTCCTTGGCGAGCCAGACCGGGCCCTCGGGGGTGGCGATCCGGGCGTACTCGTGCATCTGCCAGCCGGTGTTCCGGGTGGAGAGCACCACGTCGAGGTCGTAGTCGACGCCGAAGACCTGGAGGGGCGGGGCGAGGGGC
>WGAH01000487.1 GCA_015489145.1 Deltaproteobacteria bacterium | reverse complement strand
AGTCCGCCCTGGCCGCGGCGGCTTCGGCGGCGGCCAGCCTCGGCCCGGCCTCGTCGAGGGCGCGCCGGAGGGTCTCGCGTTCACCCTCGGCGCGCTCGAGATCGGCGGTCACGGAGGCGAGGCGCGCCTCGAGCTCGCGGAGGCGGGCCCGGCGTTTCTCCTCGGCGGCGCGCGCCTCCTCGAGGTCGCGCTCCGCCGCCTGGAGCCTCTCGCGCGCCTCCGCGACGGCGGCCTCCGCGGCGGCGCGGCGGGTCGCGAGGTCCTCGGCCGTCGCCGCGGCCGCCTCGCGCCCGGCCCGGGCGAGGTCGAGGGCGGCGCGGGCGGCGGCGAGGGCTTCGCCCAGCCCGGCCAGCCGTTCCTCGGCTTCCGGCGCCACCTCGGGCACGGGCTCGGACAGGGCGAGCTCGATGTCGCCGAGGCGTTCCCGGAGGTCGTCGATGCGCTCCCGGGCGCGGTCGGCGCGCCGGGCGACCCGCAGGTTCCCGGTGCGGGCCTCGGCGAGGGCGGCCTCGAGCGCGGCGAGGCGGCCGACCCCGGCCTCGAGGCTCTCGCGGGTGGCGGCCAGCTCGGCCTCGGCGGCGGCCAGCTCGGCCTCGGTGCTTTCGAGGCGCGCCCGCGCCGCCTCGCGCTCGGCGCCGAGGCGGGCGAGATCGGCGGCGACGCGGGCCTCGGCCAGGCGGCGGCCCGCCTCGGCGTGCTCATCCCGGAGGCGGGCCACCTCGGCGTCGAGCTCGGCGCGCCGCGCCTCGCGGGTCTCGGCCTCGGCCCGGAGGGTGGCCAGGTTCGCCTCGGCGCGGGCGAGGGCCTCGCGGGCCTCGGCGAGCCGGTTCCGCACCGCCTCGGCGCGCTCGCGGGCGAGGGCGAGCTCGGCCTCGGCGGCGGGAAGCGCGTCCTTCGCCAGCTCGGCCTCCACCGCGGCGAGGCGCCTCGCCGCCGACTCGCGGTCGCGGCGCAGGTCGGCGAGGCGGTCCTCGGCGGCGATGGCGGCGGCGCGGCTGTCGGCGAGGTCCTCGCGCCGGCGGTCGTCGGCGGCCTCGTTGGCGTCGAGGGCCTCGCGGGTGGCCAGCGCCTCGGCGAGGGCCGCGTCCAGCTCCCCCGACAGGCGGTCGAGGTCGGCCCGCTTGCGGTCGAGGCGCTCCTCGAGCCAGGCGAGGGTGGCGAGGCGCGCCTCCTCCTCGGCCCGGCGCGCTTCCTCGGCCTTGCGGGCCTCCTCGGCGGCGCGGGCCTCCTCGGCCTCGACCCGGGCCCGGGCCAGGCGCTCGGCGGTCTCCTCGGCGCGCGCCCGCAAGCCGGCGACGGCCTCCTCGAGCTCCTCCCGGCGTCGCGCCAGGTCGGCGCCCCGCTCCCGGGCCTCGGCCGCGGCCGCCTCGGCCCGGCTCAGGGCCTCCCGCGCCTCGGCGAGGCGGGCGGCGAGCTCGGCCCGGCGCTCCTCCGCGGCGCCCAGGGCGGCCTCGGCGGATTCCGCCGCCTGCCGCGCGTCGGCGAGGCGCGGTTCGACCCCGGCGAGGGCCTCGCGCAGGGCCGGCAGGCGGGAGCGGGCCGCCTCGGCGCGGCGCTGGCTGGCGAGGCTGGCCTGCCGGGCCCGGGCGAGCTCGGCCTCGCGGCGGGAGAGGGCGACGAGCCGTTCTTCTTCGGCGTCGCGCAGCGCGTCGCGGTCGGCGCGGGCGGCCCGGATCTCCTCGGTGAGGCGGGCCACCCGGGCGCGCAGCTCCGCCGGGCCCGACGGCGCCGCCGGCCCGGAGGCGGCCGTCCCCGCGGCGCGGGCCTCCTCGGCCCTGCGCGCCAGCTCGGCGGCGCGGGCCTGCTCGGCGGCGCGTGTCTCCTCGGCCTTTCGGGCCTTCTCTTCGGCGGCGCGGGCTTCCTCGGCCTTTCGGGCTTCCTCGGCCTTGCGCGCCAGCTCGGCCTTTCGGGTTTCCTCGGCCTTTCGGGCTTCTTCCTCGGCGGCGCGTGTCTCCTCGGCCTTTCGGGCCTTCTCTTCGGCGGCGCCGTCGGGCCCGGCGGAGCTGCGCGCC
>WGAH01000486.1 GCA_015489145.1 Deltaproteobacteria bacterium | reverse complement strand
CGCCCGCCCCTCCCCGCCGCTGTCCGCCGAGGCTCCGGGCCGCCTCGGCGGACAGCGGCGGGGAGGGGCGGGCGACGCCGTAGCGCTCGGCGAGGGCCTCGAGGAAGGCGTGCAGGTCGAGGTTCCAGGCGTTGAGGATCACCGCCCGGGGCGGCGCCGGGTGCGCGCCGAGGCGGGCGAGGCCCAGCGCGACGTCGCGCACGTCGACGAGGTTGACCGTGCCGTCCGGGTGGGGCGGGTCGAGGCCGCGCCCGGTGGCGACGAGGATCGCCGTGGTGCCGACGCGCAGGTCGTGGGGCCCGATGCAGCCGCCGGCCTTCGCCACCGTCACCTCGAAGCGGTCCTCGGCGAGCACCCGCCGCTCCAGCGCCCACTTGAGGTCGTGGTAGGCGCCGAGCCCCGGCGCCTCGGGCCAGGTCGAGCCCTCGTCGGCCGGCGCGCCGTCGGGGCGCGGCGCCACCGTCGCCGTGCTCGACAGGTAGACCAGCCGCCGCGCGCCCCCCCGGGCCAGGGCGTCGAGGGTGCGCTCCAGGCGGGCGAGCCCCCGCCGCACCTCGCCCTCGGGGTCGAGGCTGGTGCGCGGGTAGGGCGCGGCGCAGTGGTAGACCGTCCCGACGCCGGGCAGGGCGGCGACGAGGGTGTCGGTCTCGTCGAGGTCGACGACGGCCATCGGCGCGCCGGTGCGCCGCAGCACGAGGGTGTTCGCCCGCTTCCGCCGCCCGGCCAGCGGCGTCCGCCCCTCGGCGAGCAGCGCCGCCACGAGGTTGACGCCGATGTAGCCGTTGGCGCCGATCACGAGCTCGCGGGGGGCGCTCACGCCGCACCTCCGGCGAGCAGCCGCCGGACCAGGGTGGCGGTGCGGTCGAGGAGGGCCGGGCAGTGGGTGGAGGACAGGAAGAAGCGCAGGCGGGCGGCGTCCTCGGGCACGGCGGGAAACACGATGGGCTGCACGTTCACCCCGTGGCGGCGAAGCCCGGCGGCCAGGGCGGTGGCCCGCTCCGAGTCGCCGGTGACCAGCGGCACCACCCCCGACTCGCCCCGGCAGGGCCCGAGGTCGGCGCCGGCCTCCCGCAGGGCGGCGTAGAAGCGCCGCGCCCGCCCCTGGAGCACGGCCGCCCGCCCGGGCTCGGCCCGCAGGATGCGGAGCGCCGTCAGCGCCGCGACGGCGTTGGCCGGGGTGATGCCCGCCGAGAACACGAAGCCCGGGGCGGTGAAGCGCAGCCAGGCGATCAGCTCGCGGCTGCCGGCGATCCAGCCGCCGGCGGCGGCGAGGCTCTTGGACAGGGTGCCCATCCACACGTCCACCCGGGCCGGGTCGACGCCGTGGTGCTCGCCCACCCCGCGCCCGGTGGCGCCGATCACCCCGAAGCTGTGCGCCTCGTCGACCATCAACAGGCAGCCGTGCCGCTCCTTGACCTCGATGAATGCCGGCAGGTCGCAGATGTCCCCGTCCATCGAGTAGACGCCCTCGACCACGACGAGGACCCGCCGGTGGTGCCGCCGCAGGGCCCGGAGCTGCCGGTCGAGGTCGTCCGGGTCGTCGTGGCGGAAGGGCCGGTGGGCGGCGCCGCTCAGGCGCGCCCCCTGGAGCACCGAGTCGTGGATGAGGGCGTCGTGGAGCACCAGGTCGCCGGGCCCCACCAGGTGCCCCACCGTGGTCACGTTGGTCGCGTGGCCGGCGGGGAAGACCAGCGCGTCCTCGGCCCCCTGGGCCTCGGCCAGCTCGCGCTCCAGCTCCCGGTGGAAGGGGCGCTCGCCCGACGCCACCCGGCTGGCGCTCACCGAGGTGCCGTAGCGGCGCACCGCCTCGGTCACCGCCTCGATCACCCGCGCGTCGCCGGCGAGGCCGAGGTAGTTGTAGGAGGAGAAGTTGACCAGCGGCTCGCCGCGCACCGAGCTGGTGCCGGCGGCCACCCCGTCGTGGGGCTCGAAGTAGGGGTGGTCGGGGTTCGCCGCCAGGCGCTCGAGGATCGCCCGCACCTCGGGAAAGCGGCGCGGGTCGGCGGTCTCCGGCGCGAAGGGCGCGTCGGCGGAGCCCGCCGGGGGCGCGGTGCTGGCGGCGGCGCGGGCGAAGGCCTCGGCCGGGACGAGCCGGGCGCGCACGCCCTCGACCAGGACCGCGGTGCGACCGGCCTCGTCGAGGAGGCGCACCCGGCCGGTGAAGCGGTCGCCGTCCCGGTCGAGCAGCCGGACCTCGGCCCGCAGCGGGCCCTCGGGCAGGGGGCGCAGCAGGCGCAGGGCCTCGGCGCCGAGCGGCGTGCCCACCCGGCCCCAGCGCGTCCAGGCGAGGACGAGGGCGAGCTGGAAGGCCCCGTCCAGCGCGTAGGGGTCGAGGCCCGCCGCCGCGCCCTCCGGCCGCCAGCCCCCCGAGGGGTCGCGGGCGACGCGGCCGAGCACGCGGTCCTCGTCGAGGGCCTCGACGGCCTCGACCGCGCGCATGGCCGGGCCGTGAATGCCGGTGCCCCGCCACACGGCGGCGAGGTCCACGTCGGGCGCGGGCCCGTTCGAGGTGGAACCCGCTGGTGAATCGACCTCGAAAGAACCCGAGGGGAGCGCCGCGAGGACGCGGGCGGCGACGCAGGGGCGCTCATCCTCGTCGCGCAGCGCGGCCACGCCGTCGGCGAGGGTGACGCGCAGCGCGCGGGGCCCGGCCAGGGGCACGGCCCGCTGCACCTTCAGCCCGGCCAGCCCCGGCGCCCCGGTGGCCCCCAGCAGCAGGGCGGCGGCGTGGGCGAGGGGGAGCACCGGCCGGCCGCCGACGCGGTGGTCGGCGAGCTCCGGGGCCCGGCGGGGGTCCACCGGGGTCGGCGCTTCCAGGACGCGGGTGGTGGCGGGCAGGGCCCGGCCCACCGTCCAGGCGCCGTCACCGCCGGCCAGGGCGGCGAGGACGGCGGCGGCGGCCTCCTCGGGCTCGAGGAGCGACTCGCCGGCGGCCTCGAGGGCGGCCCGGGCCGCGGGGCCGAGGCGGCGGGCCATGCCCGAGCCGGCGACGGGCCCGAGCTCGACCACCGCCACCCGCGGGCCCTCGCCGGGCCGGCCCGCCAGGGCGGCCAGCTCGGCGTTGGCGGCGGCGTAGGGGAGCTGCCCGGCGCTGCCGAGGCGGCCGGCCCAGGAGCCGGCGGCGACGGCGACCTCCAGCGCGGGACCGGCGGCGGCCAGGGCCTCGCGGAGGGCGCCGGCCTTGATCCGCCGCAGCCGGACGAGGTCCTCGCGGCTCACCCTCGCCGCGGGGCCGTCGGCGAGGGCGCCGGCGAGGTGCACGACGGCGTGAACCGGCCCGCGGCCGGCCAGGGCCCGGGCCAGGGCGCCGGGCTCGGCGAGGTCGGCGGCGATCCACTCGCCGGCGGGAGGGCGGCGGCGGGAGACGGCGAGGACCCGCGCGCCGAGGCCCTCGAGGCGGGCCGCCAGGGCGCCGCCGAGGAAGCCGCTGGCGCCGGTGAGCAGCACCGTGCGCCCGGCCAGGGCCCCCGCTCCCGCGAGCTCGGCCAGCGCCGGCCCCGGCGCGAGCCCGGGCACCTCGCGCCGCTCGCCCCGCCAGCGCGCCACCGGGCTGCGGTCGCGGAAGCCCTCGGCCAGCGCCGCGCCGACCTCGGCCCGCAGGCGGGCCAGGCGCAGGGCCGGCGGGGTGCCCGGCTCCACGAGGACCAGGCGGGTGGGTGCCCGGCGCTCCCGGGCCAGGGAGGCGACGGCGGCGCGGAGCGCCTCCACGGCGGGCTCCCCGCCGCGCCCCTCGGCGAGGAGGTGCAGCGGCGCGTCGCCGGCGCGGGCGATCGCGTCGAGGACGGCGGCCGGGTCGAGGCTTTCAGGGCCGGAGGCGTCCAGGCACCAGGCGATTCCCGCGTCCTCGGCGGCGGGCGCCCCGGCGGCGTGGGGGATCAGGGCCACCGCGCCGGGGCCGGAGAGCACGGGCAGGCGCCGGGGG
>WGAH01000485.1 GCA_015489145.1 Deltaproteobacteria bacterium | reverse complement strand
GTCCCCGGACGGGGGCGGCGCGGGCGGCGGCAGCGCGGCGGCGCCGGCCATCGCCTGGGTCGACGCCGGGGACTTCGCCCGGCGCCCGACGGGCGAGCCGGCGGCGGTCGACGTGTCGGATCCCGTGCAGGGCTCCCTCGGCGACTGCTGGCTCCTCGCCGGGCTGGCCGCGGTGGCCTGGACCTGGCCGGAGCGCCTGCGCTGGGAGCCCGGGCGGCCCGCGCCGGGGGGCGCCGACGCCGGCGCGGTGACGTTGTACACCGGGACGCGCACCACCGGGGGCGAGGCGGTGTCGATCACCCAGGCGGTCCCCGTGTGGGCGGGCAGCGGCCTGCCGGTCTTCGGGCGCAGCGACGATGCGGGGGAGCTGTGGCCGGCGCTCTACGAGAAGGCCGTGGCCAAGCACGTCACCGGCGATGCCGGCGACCGGCCCGACATTCGCGTCCTGTCCTTCGGCCAGCCGGCCCGCGCCCTCCGCCTGCTCACCGGCGGGAGCACGGCGGTCTACGAGCTGCGCGAGCTCGCCGAGGATGCCGTGCTCGACCTGCTGCGCTCGGTGTCGGCCGAGGCGGCGGCCGAGGCCGGCCGGGTGGCGGTGCCGGTGGTGGCCTGGACCTGGCCCTCGGCGGCGCGGGCCACCGCCGAGACGGGGGCGGCCGTGGTGTACGGCGACGTCAACCTCGTCGCCCGGCACGCCTACACCGTGCTGGGCTGGTCCCGTGCCGGCGGGCGGGACGCGGTGGTGCTCCGCAACCCCTACGCGCGGCGCGACCTCGCGGCGGCCTCGGTGCTCGCCGCCGCCCTCGACCGCGCGCCCTGGGCGGCGCTCTCGGCGCGCGACGAGGGCGTCATCGCCGTCGAGGCGGCGCGCTTCCGCACCCACTTCCGCCGCCTCGCCCTCGTCGAGGCCGTGGTGCTCGACGACCCGGGGCCGGCCCCGGCCTGAGGGCCTTCACTCGCAGGCGAGGAACTCCGGGCCGAGGTCCCAGGTCTTGATCAGGGTGGACAGCTCGGGGCCCACGCCGCAGACCGAGGCGGCGAGGTCGGGGGCGTCGGCCCAGTCGTCGACGTACTCGGCGTGGAAGGCGGCCAGGCCGGCGTCCTCGGTGAACACGGCCAGGCGGTCGCACTCGTCGTACTCGGCGCAGGACTCGTTGAGCGCCCAGTCGAACCAGTCGACGAGGTCCTCGAGCTGGTCGAGGTCGTTCTTGAGCCCCACGCTCAGGCCCCGGGCGTGGGCCTCGTCGGCGATGAAGCGGTTGTAGTCGAGCTGCTCGGTGGCGTTGAGGCCGAGGCCGTTGGCGTTGGCGTAGCCGTCCACGTTGTCGGGCTCCACGCCGTCGCAGCCGCGTTCCACCGCGAGATCGAGGCGCTGCCGCATGATCTCGCGCACCGTCCCGTCCGTGATGTCGAGCCAGCGCTCGCCGGGCCAGCCCTCGAGCTCCGCGCCGAGGGCCTCTTCGGGGAAGTCGCCGGCGTCCTCGCGCCAGTCCTCCCAGGAGCCGGCGGAGAAGTAGCAGATCACCGTGCGCCCGGCCTCGTGCAGCTCGGCGAGGGTGGCGTCGGGCACGTCGAACAGGTCGATGTCGAACATCGCGACGTCGGGGCTGGTGTCGACGGTGCCGCTGAGCTGCCACTGCCAGGTGGTGCCGGGAGCCGGGCGCCAGGCGTCGGCGGCGGTGACCGGCGGGTCGGGGCTGTAGTCGGTGCAGTCGCCGTCGCGGCGCACCTGCCCCTCGGGACAGGCGGCGCCGCCGCAGGCGGACAGCAGGAGGGCGGGGAGCACGCGGCGCATGGAAGGAGCGTAGCCGGATGGGCCGGGTCGCGCCGGCTATGGTGGCGGGGTGCCGCCCGACGTCCTGCTGGTCTACGCCAACCCCTACGTCACCGCCACCCCGGTGCCGCCCTACGGCCTCGAGCGCATCGGCCACGCCCTGTCGCTGGCCGGCTGCCGGGTCACCCTGCTCCTGCCCTGGCTGGAGGCCGAGCCCCTCGCCGCCCTGCGCCGGCAGCTCGACCCGGCGCCGGACCTGGTGGGGTTTTCGCTCCGCAACCTCGACGACGCGCTGGTCGTCCGCGGCGAGCGCGGTCCGGGCCCGATCGACACCACCGGCTTCGTCGACGCCGTGCGGCCGCTGGTGGAGGCGGCGGTGGCGGCGGTGGGACC
>WGAH01000484.1 GCA_015489145.1 Deltaproteobacteria bacterium | reverse complement strand
GCGAGGCGCCGCAGCCGCTTGCCGCCGAGGTTGTGGTAGTCGCGCCCCCAGGCGTAGCGCGACACCCGGCCGGTGCGCCCCCCCGGGTCCGGCGGAACCGGGCCGCCGTAGTCGAGGACGAGCACCGCCACCGACCGCAGGCCGGCCAGCAGCCGTTCCGGGTGGGCGCGGGCCTCCCGTCCCCGCTCCATCCAGGTCATGCCCCCGTGCCGCCCCTCGGCGAGGTAGCGGTCGTAGGCGGCGATTCCCGGCGCCGGCTCGCCGGGCTCCGGCGCGGCGGCGAAGCGCACCCGCCGGAAGCCCAGCTCCCGGGCGCGCTCGCGAATCCGGCGCTTGAGGTCCACCCCCGGCGTCTATCCCGCCCCTTGCCGGCGCCGCCCGGGCGCATAGGCTTGCGGCCTGTCACACCCCGCCCGCCCGGGGGCTCCCTGCGATGAACCGCGGCGCCCCCCGGGGCCCGCTCCCCTTGGTCAGGAGGAACCCACCGTGTCCGATTCCCAGAAGGTCGAGAACGTCGTCATCTTCGGCAGCGGCCCCGCCGGCCTCACCGCCGCGATCTACACCGCCCGCGCCAACCTCGAGCCCGTCGTCTTCGAGGGCCTCGAGCCCGGCGGCCAGCTCACGACCACCACCGAGGTCGAGAACTTCCCCGGCTTCCCCGAGGGCATCCTCGGTCCCGAGCTGATGGAGAACACCAAGAAGCAGGCCGAGCGCTTCGGCACGCGCTTCGAGATGGACGAGGTCGTCAAGGTCGACCTGTCGAGCTGGCCCTACACCTTCTGGACGGCCAACGGCAAGGAGTGGCGCACCAAGACGATGATCGTCGCCACCGGCGCCTCGGCGAGGTACCTCGGCCTCGAGAGCGAGCTGCGCCTGCGCGGCCACGGCGTGAGCGCCTGCGCCACCTGCGACGGCTTCTTCTACCGCGACATGGAAATCGTCGTGGTCGGCGGCGGCGACTCGGCGGCCGAGGAGGCCACCTTCCTCACCCGCTTCGCGAGCAAGGTGCACCTGCTGGTGCGCCGCGACGAGATGCGGGCCTCGAAGATCATGCAGAAGCGGGTCTTCGACAACCCGAAGATCGAGGTCCACTGGAACACCGTGCTCACCGAGGTCCTCGGCGAGCAGGTGGTCGACGGCGTCCGGGTGAAGAACGTCAAGACCGGCGAGGAGACCGTGATGCCGCAGATCAAGGGCGTCTTCCTCGCCATCGGCCACAAGCCGAACACCGAGCCCTTCGTCGACTGGCTCGACCACGACGAGACCGGCTACCTCGTCACGAAGCCCGACAGCACCGCCACCAACGTGCCCGGCGTCTACGCGGCCGGCGACGTGCAGGACCGCGTCTACCAGCAGGCGGTCACCGCCGCCGGCACCGGCTGCATGGCGGCCCTCGAGGCCGAGAAGTGGCTGGAGGAGCGCGAGGGCTGATCCGGCGGATCAGTCGTCGTCCTCCACCCACAGCACCAGCGAGAGATCCCGGCCGACCACGAGGATGCCCGCCTCGTGGTCGGCGCCGGTGACGGTGCCGGCCTCCCACGACTCCACGCCCTCGGCGAGGTCGGGGGCGTTGGTGTAGATCGCGGCGCCCGGGGGCGCGAGGGCGAGGAGGTCGCGGGCGAGTCCCCGGGCGGTGCGCTCGGGCAGGATGGGCGCGTCGTAGGCGAGGTCGCGCTGGAGCACCCGGGCGGCGATGCGCTCGGCCGAGTCGCGGTCGACGGGCTTCCAGACGCCGGGCTCGCCTTCCGGGGGCAGGCCGGTGAGCGCCAGGAAGACGGCGTCGGGCTCGGTGGCGTCCACCGCGCCGACGGCGCAGTGGACCCGGCCGGCGGCGCGCATCCGGCGAATGCGGTGGGTGAGGGCGGTGGCGTCGACGGTGATTCCCTGGCTCATCCCCTTCCTCGCATCGGGTCGGGCTCCATTATCGCGCCCGGGGGCGCCGCGGCCGCGTCGTCGAGGACCGGGGTCTCGACGATGCGACGGATGCGGTCCAGGCGAAAGACGCGGTCCTGCC
>WGAH01000483.1 GCA_015489145.1 Deltaproteobacteria bacterium | reverse complement strand
GGCCCGCCCGCCCCTCCGGCGCGGGGGGGGGCTCAAGCGGTTCGCGCCAACCTCCGATAGGATCACCCGGCAGGAGCAGGATGAGCAACCACGCAACAGCACGCGACGCGCGGGAGGACCGGGTGTCGGACGCGCGCCCCTCGGTCCTGGTGGTGGAAGGGCAGACCCTGGTGCGCCGGGGCTTCCAGCGCCAGTTCCACCAGCAGGGCTTCGACGTCGAGGCCGCCGCGACCGGAGCCCGCGCCCTCGAGCTCGCCGGCGGGCGCTCCTTCGACCTCGCCCTCGTCTCCACCGACCTCGACGACATCGACGGCCCGACCCTGGTGCGCCGCCTGCGCGTCGTGTCGCCGGAGACCGCCGTCATCGCCATCACCGCCGAAGGGCAGGCCGAGGACGCCTTCCGCGTGCTCAAGGAGGGGGCGCGCGACTACTTCGAGGTGCCGATCTCCGACATCGAGCGCTTCTACCGGGTGGTCCGCAGCAACGTCGAGCTGGCCCGCCACGCCGCCGAGGTGCGCGCCCTCCGGGCCCGCATGGCCCGCCTCGAGGAAATCCGCCAGAACGGCTCCATGGCGGAGCTGATCGGCAACAGCCCGGCCATGGAGCAGCTCAAGGCGAACATCGCCCGCGTCGGCGCCGCCGGCATCGAGGTTCTCGTCACGGGCCCCAGCGGGTCGGGCAAGGAACTCGTCGCCCGGGCCCTGCACGCCCAGGGCGCCCACCGCAACGGCCCCTTCGTCGCCGTGAACTGCGCCGCCATCCCGAGCACCCTCCTCGAGAGCGAGCTGTTCGGGGCCGAGCGCGGGGCTTTCACCGACGCCCGGCAGACCAAGCTGGGGCTGTTCGAGGTGGCCGAGGGCGGCACGGTCTTCCTCGACGAGATCGGCGACATGCCCTACGACACCCAGGCCAAGCTGCTGCGGGTCCTCCAGGTGCGCGAGTTCATGCGCATCGGGGGCACCCGGCCGATCAAGCTGCGCGCCCGCGTCGTGTCCGCCACCCACCAGGACCTGCGGCAGCGCGTCGCCGAGGGGCGGTTCCGCCAGGACCTCCTGTTCCGCATCAACGCCGTGGAGATCCGGGTCCCGCCCCTCGCGGAGCGCAAGGAGGACATCCCCCTGCTCGCCTGGTACTTCCTGCAGAAGTACAACCGCGAGTTCGACCGCGACATCCGGCGCATCGCCCCGGACGCCATGCGCCACCTCACCTCGCTGGACTACACCGAGAACAACGTCCGCGAGCTCGAGAACCTGATCCGGCGGGCCGTGGCGCTGAGCTTCGAGGGGGACGAGATCACCCTCGCCGACCTCGACCCCTCGCCGTCCCCGGTCACCTCCGCGCCGGTCCCGGCCGCCATCCCCTCGGAGCCCGAGTGGCTGGACCTCCCCTACAAGGAGGCCAAGGCCCGGGTCGTCACCGAGTTCACGCGCAACTACATCGTCGCCCGGCTCGAGGAGGCGAACTACAACATCACCCGGGCCGCCGAGCTGGCGGGCATGCTGCGCCCGAACTTCTCGGCGCTGATGCGCCGCCACGGCATCCGGGTCCAGAACCACCGCATCGTCAAGGCCTGATCCCGGGTCCCGCCGCGCCGCGGGCTATCCTCTCCCCGACGACCGCCGCCCCGGAGCGGCACGAGGAGGAAGCACATGGGCGTCTTCGAGGGCATGGCCGGCCTGGGGCACGAGCAGCTCGTCTTCTGCCGGGACGAGGCCGTCGGCCTGCGGGCGATCATCGGCATTCACAGCACCGCCCTCGGCCCGGCCATCGGCGGCCTCCGCATCTACAACTACCTCGACGAGAGCGACGCGATCCGCGACGTGCTGCGCCTGAGCCGGGGCATGACCTACAAGGCGGCGATGGCCGGCCTCGACTTCGGGGGCGGGCAGGCGGTCATCCTCGGCGACCCGTCGATCAAGGACGAGGCCCTGCTGCGCGCCTTCGGCCGCCACGTCGAGAGCCTCGGCGGGCGCTACATCACCGCCGAGGACATGAACACCACCGTCGAGGACATGTCCTGGATCCGCCGGGAGACGCGCTGGGTGACCGGCTTCAGCCAGCAGCTCGGCGGCTCGGGGCACCCGGCGAGGGCGACGGCCTGGGGCACCTACCAGGGGATTCGCGCCTGCCTGGAGGTCGTCCACGGCTCGCCGGAGGTGGCCGGCCGCACGGTGGCGATCCAGGGGGTCGGCGCCGTCGGCTACGAGCTGGCCCGCTACCTGCACGAGGGCGGGGCGCGGCTGGTCGTCTGCGACATCAGCGAGCGCAAGGTCCGCCGGGTGCTCGACGAGCTGGGCGGCGAGGCGATCGACGAGGACGACTTCTACGGCGCCGACGTGGACGTGCTCGCCCCCTGCGCCATCGGCGGGGTGATCAACCGCGCCACCATCCCCCTGATCCGGGCGCCGATCGTCGCCGGCGCGGCCAACAACCAGCTCGACGATCCCGAGGGCGACGCCCGGCTCCTGGCGGAGGCGGGCATCACCTACGCGCCGGACTACGTCGTCAACGCCGGGGGGCTCATCCAGGTTTGCGGCGAGCTCGTCGGCTACCCGGTCGAGCAGGCCATGGCCGACGCCGGGGGCATCTTCGACACCGTCAAGCGGGTGATCAACCGGGCGCGGGCGCGGGGCATCACCACCGCCGCCGCCGCCGACGAGATCGCCGAGGAGCGCATCGCCCGGGTCACCGGGCTGCGCCGCCTGGGCCTGCCCGGGCGCTGGTAGGGCCTCCCCCCCGCGATAGGGGGCCCGCCGGGAGGCGAGATGGAGGCGAAGCCGCGCGCGGCCGGGCGAAGGCTCGGCACCTTCGCCGGCGTGTTCCGGCCGGTCTTCCTCACGATCCTCGGCGCCCTCATCTACCTGCGCGAGGGCTGGCTGGTCGGCAACAGCGGGCTGCTGGGCGCGCTCGCCGTCATCGTCGCCGCGAACCTGATCACCGGGGCCACCTCCCTGGCGGTCTCGAGCATCGCGACCAACGTCCGCATCCGGCCCGGGGGCGCCTTCGCGATCATCGCCGGCTCGCTGGGCCTCGAGGCGGGCGGGGCCATCGGCATCCCCCTCTACGTCGCCCAGACCGCCTCGGCGGCGATGTACCTCTACGCCTTTTCCGAGGCCTTCCGGTACCTCGTGCCGGGGGCCCCGACGGGCCGGGTCGTCCTCGCCGCCTGGGCGGCGCTGTCGGTCCTGTCCTGGACCTCCGCGAAGCTGTCCTTTCGCACCCAGGGGGTGATGCTGCTCGTCGTCACGGCGGCCCTGCTGTCGGCGGCCCTCGGCCCGTTCCGCCACGACTTCGTCCGGCCCCAGCTCGTCGGCACCTTCCCCGAGGCCGACCTCGCCGAGGCCTTCGCGATCTTCTTCCCGGCGGTCACCGGCATCATGGTCGGCGTGGGCATGAGCGGCGACCTCGCCGACCCCCGGCGCAACATCCCGCGGGGCACGCTGGCGGCCTGGGGGCTCACCTTCGCGATCTACGTCGGCGCCGCCTTCTGGTACGCCGGCGCCGCCCCGCCCGACGAGCTGGTCCGCAACAAGCTGGTGATGGTCGAACGGGCCTTCTGGGGGCCGGCGATCCTGTTCGGGCTGGTGTCCTCGACGCTCATGGCGGCCCTGTCCTCGCTGGTGGCGGCGCCGCGGCTGCTGCAGGCCATGGCCGCCGAGGGCGTGACCCCGGCGGCGCGCCTGCTGGCGCGCACCAGCGAGGCCGGCGAACCCCGCACGGCGAGCCTGTTCACCATCGGCCTGGCGGGCCTGTTCCTCCTCGCCGGCTCCCTCGACGCCGTGGCGCCGCTGGTCACCAGCTTCTTCCTCGTCACCTTCCTCGCGGTGAACCTCGTGGTCCTGCTGGAGCAGTTCTTCGGCATGATCTCGTTCCGCCCCACCTTCCGCATCGGTCGCACCGTGCCCTTCCTCGGGGCGGCGGGCAGCCTGGTGACCCTGTTCCTCAGCGGTCCCTCGCTGGCGCTGGTCGACGTGGCGGTGGTCGGCGGCATCTACGCCTGGCTGCACCGCCGCGGGCTCCGCACCCCGTGGGAGACGGTGACGAGCGGCCTGCCCGTCACGATCGCCGCCTGGGCGGCCCGGCGCGCCACGGCGGCGGAGCGGGCCCACCGGGCCTGGCGGCCCGACCTCCTCCTGCCGGCCGAGTCGGTGGAGCGGGTCGACGCCCTGCTGCCCCTGGCCGAGGCCATCGTCCGCTACAACGGCTCGATCAAGCTCCTCGGCACCCGCGGCGACCTCGCCGGCCCCCTCGCCGACCGCGCCGCGGAGCTCCGGGGCCGCGGCGTCGAGGCCCGGCGGGCGGTGGAGGACACCTGCGCCTGGGCCGAGGGGACGATCACCGCCCTCGACGTGCTGCAGGGGGCGCTGTTCCCGCCCAACCTCCTCCTCGTCGCCGGCGACCGCCCGGCCGAGGAGCTGCAGCGCCTCCTCGACCACTGCCGGGCCGTGCGCGTCGGCTTCGCGCTGCTCCTCGGCCCCGCCCCGGCCGCGGCGCCCGAATCCGTCCTCGCCTGGCTGTCGGACCGCAGCCCGGACTGGCCGCTCCGGCTCCGCATGACCAACCTCGACCTGCCCGTGCTCCTCGGCTACCTCCTCACCCGCGACCGCGGCCGCCTCGGGCTGGTCAGCGTCGTCGAGGACCCCGCCGAGCGCGGCGCCGGCCGCCGCTGGCTCGCCGGCCTCGTCGACCAGGGCCGGCTCCCGGACGGCACCCTCACCGCCGTCGAGGCCCCGCCCTTCCTCGAAGCCGTCGCGCGCCGCCGGGCCGACCTGCACCTGTTCGGGCTCGGCGACCGCCTCGACCTCGACCGCCTGCGGGCGATCCAGCGGGCCGCCGGGGCGCCCTGCCTGTTCCTGAAGGATTCCGGGCGGGAGAGCCTGCTGGCCTGAAGCGCCGGCTCAGGAGCCGTCCGCCACCGCGGCGGTGTCCTCGGGGGAGCGGGACGGCGGCGAGGGCGGCGTCCAGGCGAGGCGCCCGCCGTGCCGGCGCAGGGCGACGAGGCGGGCGGGGAGGTCCCGGGCCAGGGCGAGGCGCCGGCGCTCGGCCTCCCGCCCGAGGCGCGCCACCTCGACGGCGAAGCGCCGCCAGGCGCGCAGCTCGAGGCCCGCGCCGACGGCCGAGAGCAGGCGC
>WGAH01000482.1 GCA_015489145.1 Deltaproteobacteria bacterium | reverse complement strand
GCCCTGCGCGAGGCCCGCCGCCCTTGACGCCTTCCCGCCGGCGGACTATCTGACGCCGGCCTTCGGGGTGTAGCGCAGCCTGGTTAGCGCGCCTGCTTCGGGAGCAGGAGGTCGGTGGTTCGAATCCACTCACCCCGACCATCGATCATCGAGGCCGCGCCGGTGTTTTCGGCGCGGCCTTCCTCTTGTGCCACGCCGCCGTGTGACCGCATCGTGGGACCATCCGGGGATGCGAGGACCTCGGCGACGGCCAGCGTCGAGCGCAGGTAGCGCCCCGTCGTCCACGGGTCGTGGTGCCCCAGCACCGTGGCGCGCAGGCCGGTCGTCGGCACCACCAGCACCTGCGCCCAGGCCCGGGGCTGGTTCGCGCGAAGGGTGGTGAGCCAGGCGCGCGGTGCGCGCCCGCCGGCGGGGGAGGGCGGCGTGAGCGAGCTCCTCCGCGACCTCGCGGCCGGTGCCGAGGCTGGCGCGCAAGCGCAACCGGCCGCGCTCCCGGCGGGAGGAGCTCGACCGGCTCGTCGAGGCCGGCGAGGCGCGGTGCCCGTGGATGCTCCGGGCCTTCGGCGAGCGCCCGGGCTTTCGAGGAGATGGTCGAGGCCCGCGCCCACTCGATGGCTGCGCGCATCCTCGAGGAGCTCGGCGAAGCGGTGGTGGCGTAGACAGGGGAGCCCTGGATGGCAAGGTGGAAGCATGGCTACGCGACGTGTCGCGGTGACGGAGTTCACCGCTGCCCCCGCCAAGGTGCTCCGCTGGGTGCGCGGCGGCGACATCGTGGTGGTCACGTCCAGGGGCGAGGTCGTCGCCAAGATGGTGCCCGGCGACTTCGATCTCGCGACGTTCATCCCGCCCAGCCGCCCGCTCGTGGTGCCCGACAAGCCGCCGCTCAAGTTCGTCGGGGAGGGGCCGCCGATGGAGTGGTACATCAAGAACCGTTGAGCGCGTGCCTCGACACGAGCGGCGATCCCGGGCTCCGGGTGGCCGACGAGGAGGGGGCCTGGGAGCCGCAGGTGGTCGTGGCCCTGGCGGTGACGCGGGAAGGATTGCCCGTCCGGAGCTGGGTCTTCCCGGGCAACACCGCCGATACCACGGTCGTGAAGCGCATCCGGGAGGACCTCCGGGGCTGGAGGCTCCACCGGGTGCTCAGGGTCGGCGATGCCGGCATGGACTCGATGGAAAACCGGAAATGCGGGGCCCGGCCGAGGCCGGCCCGCCGAAGTCCCCTTTCGCCGGGCCCGTGTGCCTCGGTCCGCGAAACGCAGGCGGGTGTTTTCGGCGCGGCCCCTCCCGTCTCTCTCGGGGCGTGTGCCGGTTCGGCACCGCTTCCACGGCGCTGGCGGCCGCCGGCGAGGCCCGTCCCCTTGCGCCGCGGGCGATTCGGGGGCATGGTTCCGCATTCGCTCGCGAGGTTTCCATGCGTCCCTCTTTCGCCCCCCTCCTCTTCGGCCTCTCGCTGCTGGCCTCGGCCTGCGACACCGGCACCCCCGGCGGGTCCGCCGCCGAGCCGGCTTCCTCCGCCAGGGCTTCCGGCGCGGCCTCCGGCTCGTCCGGCGCCACCGCCACCCTCGACCTCTACGTCATGTCGAAGTGCCCCTACGGCGTGAAGGTCGAACAGGCCCTGGTGCCGGTCAAGCAGAAGCTCGGCGACAGCCTGAAGCTCCACTTCGACTACATCGGCAAGGGCGAGGCCGGCTCCCTGACCTCCATGCACGGCGACGGCGAGGTGAAGGGCGACATCGCCCAGCTCTGCGCCGCGAAGCAGATGGGCGATGCCGTCCTCGACTTCATCGCCTGCCAGAACGAGAACCCCCGCGAGGTCGACACGAACTGGAAGAGCTGCGCCGAGTCGAACCACCTCGACGTGGCCGCCCTCCAGAGCTGCATCGAGGGCGACGAGGGACAGCAGCTCCTCGCCGCCTCCTTCGAGCGCTCGAAGAAGAAGAAGGCCACCGGCTCGCCGACGATCTACCTCAACGGCAAGCGCTACCGCGGCGGCCGCGGCAGCAACCAGCTCCTGCGGGCGATTTGCGCCGAGTTCGACGAGGGCGCTCCCCAGGCCTGCGCCGACCTGCCCGAGCCCCCGGCGGTGGACGTGGTCTTCCTGTCGGATTCCCGCTGCGAGAAGTGCGACCTGCACCCCGTCGAGCCGCGCCTGAAGGGCGACCTCCTCGGGGCGAAGGTCCGCTACCTCGACTACGGCACGCCCGAGGGCAAGGCCTTCTACGACGAGATCAAGGCCGCCGACCCGAGCTTCTCGAAGCTCCCGGCGATCTTCGTCGCCCCCGCCGTCGAGAAGGACGAGGACGGCTACCCGAAGCTCAAGCGCTACCTCAAGCGCACCGGCGACTGGTACCGCCTCCAGATGAAGGCCACCTTCGACCCGACGGCCGAGATCTGCGACAACGGCGTGGACGACGACGGCAACGGCGCCGTGGACTGCGCGGACCCGGGCTGCCGGGAGCAGCTCGTCTGCCGCGAGGAGAAGCCCGGCAAGCTCGACCTCTACGTCATGTCCCACTGCCCCTACGGCGCGAAGGCGATGATCGCCACCGACGCGGTGATGAAGCAGTTCGGCGACGACATCGACCTCGACCTCCACTACATCGGCAACGGCGACGCCTCCTCCCTCTCCTCCATGCACGGGCCCACCGAGGTGGACGACGACATCCGCGAGGTCTGCGCCCAGGAGCACGCTCCCGACCGCGCCCTCTCCTTCGCCGCCTGCATCAGCCGCGACTACAAGAACGCCGACTGGGAGGCCTGCGCCGACGAGGCGGGCATTCCCCGCGCCACCATCGCCGACTGCTTCGAGAACGAGGGCAGGGAGCTCCTGGCCCGGAGCTTCGCCGAGTCCGCCGACATCGGCTTTTCGGCCAGCCCGACCTTCCTCGTCAACAACAAGCGGTCCTTCAACGCCATCGATCCCAAGAAGCTCCAGGCGGAGATCTGCAAGGACAACCCCGGCCTCGCCGGCTGCGGCGCCGAGATCGCCGTCTCGGAGGCCGACGCGAAGCCCGTTCCCGCGGGGCAGTGCAACTGATCCGCGGGCTTCCGGCAGCGCGCTGGCTTCGGCCGGCGCATCCCGATAGCGTCCACGGCCATGCGAACCCCGTTCCTGCTCCTCCTCTCCCTCAGCGCCGCCTGCCACACCCGGACCGCCGCCGAACCCAAGGCGGCGGGTTCGGACACGGCCGGCGACACCGCGCCGGGCCCCGTCGATGCGGACGGCGACGGCTACGACGCCACCGTCGATTGCGACGACGCCGACCCCTCCGTGCACCCCGACGCCACCGAGGCGTGCAACGGCCTCGACGACGATTGCGATGGCCTCGTCGACGATGCCGACGACGACCTCGACCTCGCCACGGCCGAGCCCTACTGGACGGACGCCGACGGCGACGGCTACGGCGATCCGGCCACCGAGGCCCGGGCCTGCGACCCGCCCGCGGGCGCGGTCGGAGACGGCACTGACTGCGACGACGCCGACCCCGCCGTGCATCCCGGCGCCGACGAGCTCTGTGACGGCGTCGACGACGACTGCGACGACGCCCTGCCCACCGACGAGGGCGACAGCGACGGCGACGGGCTCCTCGACTGCGAGGACCCGGTCGACGGCACGGCGTTGGAGTTCGCGGAAGGCGCCTACCTCTACATCCCGGGCAGCGAGGACCTGCACCTCGCCGAGGCCCACACCCTCGAGGCCTGGTTCCGCACCGACGTGGCCCTCGCCTCGGGGGAGAACGCCGTCATCGGCAAGCACTACTGCGGCTACTACAACAGCTGGTTCCTCGGCTTCAACAGCTACTACGGCACGGAGCACGCCGCGCAGTACTACGTCGGCGGTCCGCGCATGACCGGCACCGTCAGCCTCAACGACGGCGACTGGCACCACATCGCCGGCACCTTCGACGGCAGCACGGCCATCCTCTACGTGGACGGGGTCGAGGTGGACCGGGCGAGCTACAGCCCCGGCGCCACCAACAGCCTGCCGATCACGATCGGCGGCCACGGCGCGGGCGTTTGCGCCGGCAGCTACAACGGCATCCTCGACGAGGTCCGAATCTGGTCGGTCGCGCGTTCCGCCGAGCAGATCGCCGAGAGCATGTCCGGTCCGCTCTCGGGCGACGAGGAGGGCCTCGTGGCCTGGTTCGACTTCAACGACGGCTCGGGCCAGGTCGCCACGGACCGCAGCGGCAACGGCTGGGACGCCGTCCTCGGCAGTTCCGCCGACGACGCCGACGCCGACCCGGTCTGGGTGGAGGACGCCCCGTACTGAGTTCCGCCGGGCTACGCTGGGCCCTCCCCCGGAGGAGCCCATGCGCCTGGCCCTGCTCGCCCTCTCCCTCACCGCCTGCGGCGGAAAGGACGCGCCCCTCGACAGCGGCGGCGAGGCGCCGGCGACGGTGCCGGAGCTGCCGGTCTCGACCTGCGGCGGCGGCGCCTACGATTGGCTTCCCACCGGGGCCATGGGCGAGGTCCTCGCCGCCGAGGCCGCCGAGAGCCTCTCCCTGCCCGCCGCCACCGTCCGCGCGCTCCTCGACGCCCAGGGCCTCGGGCAGTTCACCGACCGCGTGACCCACGACGTGCAGACCTGGCGGGTGCGCTACCGCACCCAGGACCGCGGCGAGGAGGCGGAGGCCACCGGCTTCGTCGTCCTGCCCGCCGGCGCCGACGTGGCCGGCGAGGCCGTCCCGAGCCTGCTGTGGCTGCACCCGACGATGGGCTTCTCCGACGCCTGCGCCCCCACCGCGCTGGGCCTGGAGGGCGCGGCCTTCCCGATCCTGTTCGCCTCGATGGGCTTCGCCGTCGCCGCCCCCGACTACCTCGGCATGGCCGGCTGGGGCGAGCCCTCGGCGGAGCTGCACCCCTACGTCGTCGCCGAGCCCACCGCCGTCGCCTCCCTCGACGGCCTGCGCGCCGCGGCGAAGCTCGCCGACGCGGTCCTCGACGACGGCGCCGAGGTCGCCCGGCCCGACCCGGCCCGCGTCGTCCACTGGGGCGCGAGCGAGGGCGGTTTCGCCGCCCTGTGGACCGACCGCTACCTCCCCGGCTACGCCCCGGAGTTCACCTCCGTCGCCGTGGTGGCCGCCGTGCCCCCGACCGACCTCGTCGCGCTCGCCGCTCGCGCCGTGGACGGCCTGCACGACACGAGCTTCGGCCTGGCCGCCGTGCTGGCCGGCGAGGCCGCCTGGCAGGGCGCCGCCTCCCTCGACGCCGCGCTGGTCCCCGAGGTGGCCGCCGCGCTGCCCGGCGAGATGCTCGAGAGCTGCGACGACTTCCCCTCCGTCGAGGGCGCCGCCGACGTGGGCGACCTGTTCACCGGGGAATTCATCGCCGACGCCGCCGCCGGCGCCCTGCCGACCGACCCGGACGCCGGAGACCTCGGCGCCTTCGGCTGCCTCCTCGCCGAGAGCGGCCTGCGCGACAGCGCCGTCCCCCACGACTCCGAGGCCCCGGTCTTCATCGTGCAGGCCGAGGACGACGACCTCGTCTGGAGCCCGCCCACCGAGGCCGACATCCCCGCCCTCTGCGAGCAGGGCTACGTCATCGAGCACCGCGTCTGCGCCGACGCCGACCACGTCTCGGGGGCGGTGGACTCCCTTCCCGAGCAGCTCGACTGGATCTTCGCCCGCCTCGACGGCGATCCCCTCGACGCCCCCTGCGTCCTCGCCGAGCCGGAGCCCTGCGCCCCCCTCACCGAGTAGCGGCCCCCGCGCGCCTCAGCGCGTGGCCTCGAAGGAGCAGGCCACGCCCGAGCCGAGGAAGTCGGCGAGCTTGCCGGTGATCGTGTCGGCGCCGTCCCACTCGAGGTTGCGCCCCGGCGAGCAGTCGAGCTCGCCCGAGCCGACGTCGACCAGGATGATCTCGCAGTTCGAGAAGCTCGAGTCCAGGTCCTGCTCGGCGTAGGGCGCGGTCTTGTCGAGCTCGAGGTCGAAGGCGTAGCGGGCGTCGTACCACTCGCCCTTCCACTCGACGACGAAGTCGCTCACGCGCCCGTCCCCGACGAAGGCGCCGCCGTCCTTCTCGAGGTCGAAGGAGATCGTGAAGGGGTCCGTGTCGGGGCAGGTGAAGTCGCCTTCCCAGGAGCCGGCCAGCGAGGTGGAGCAGCCGGCGGCGATCAGGGCCAGGGCGACGGGGGTTCGGCGCATGCACTCCTCCCGGGCTCCCGCCGGGGAGCCGACCGCCTCCAGCGGTAGCCCGATTCGCCCCCCGCTCGCCACCCTGAGCGATTCCCGGCCCTCACCCGTCGTCCTCGTCGAGCTCCGCCCGGAGGCGCTCCTGGTACTCGGCGTACAGGCGCGCCGTCTCGTCCAGGCCCGGCCAGCGCCGCTCGGTCTCCTTGAGCACCAGCAGCGCCCGCACCCAGTCCTCGCGCCGGGCGTAGGCCCGGGCCAGCCGCAGGAACTCGTCCTCTCCGCGCACGGCCTCGAAGGGGACGTGCCCCCGCGCCCCGGTGTCCTTGAGCAGCGCCACGAAGTTGGCGTCGGCGGTGTCCTCGTGGAGGTGCAGCGGCGCCGAGTACTCGATTCGCATGTTGTCGTCGGTGTTCAGCGGCGTGTCGCCGGCGAAGGCCAGGATGCGCTCGCGGTCGGCCTGGTAGCGGGCGATCACGTCCTCGGGGGTCCCGCACTCGATGAGGCGCAGGTCCTCGGCCACCGCGGCGTCCATCGCCATCATGCGCGCCACCCCCGCCGCGTCCAGCTCCAGCGGCCGGTCGCTGCCGACGAGCACCAGGTCGGCGTCCTCGATGGTGCTGAACAGGCGCACGTGGGGGTAGACCGCCGCGAAGGTGCCGAGCAGGCTGCGGAGGTCGTCGGTGTCCATGCCGTACATCTGCACCCACTGGGCCCAGACCCCGCCCGGGCGCAGCCTCCGGCGCCCCATCTCGAAGAACTCCCGCGTGAACAGGTTGCTGACCCCGGTGAGCCAGGGGTTGCTCGGCTCGCTCACGACGAGGTCGTAGCTGCCCTCGGGCTGGAGCACGAGGAAGTTGCGCCCGTCGTTGGCGACGAGGTTCACCCGCGGGTCCTCGAGCGGGCGGTTGTTCCAGGCGTCGAAGTAGTGGCTGGCCTCGACGATGGCCGGCTCGATCTCGACGATGTCGATGCGCTCCGGCGCCGAGTGCAGGGCGACGCTGCCGGCGGTGATGCCGCTCGCCAGGCCGATCACCAGCACGTCCCGCGCCTCGGGGGCGAAGACGAAGGGCAGGTGCGCCACCAGCACCTGCGTGGGCATGTCCACCCGCGTCGAGGCGTCCACCTTGCCGTTGTTGGCGAGCCAGACGTTGCCGCTCTTGCGGGCGCGCGCCACCGTCACCACGCTCGACAGCCCCTCCCGGTAGTAGAGCAGCTCGTAGGGCGTGACCGCGAAGTCGATGACGCCCTGCCGCGTGCGGTCCTCCGGGGCGAGGTCGCTGGCGTACTTGTACATGCCCGCCGTCATGAGCAGCGGGTTCCAGGGCGGCTTGAAGGCGTGGAGCAGGGCGATGGCCCCGACCGTCAGCGCCGTCGCCGCCGCCGCCCGGCCCGGCGAGGGCCGTCGCCCGCCGGCGATTCGCCCGACGCCGGCGGCGAGGAGGGCGGCGAGGAGGTTGATCGAGATCGCCACCAGCACCGTGCCCCGCATGGTGATGCCCGGCAGCAGCACCAGGCCGCCGAGGGCCGCCCCGGCGATGGCCCCCACCGTGTTCCAGCCGTACAGGCGCCCGACGGGGCCGCCGAGCCGCGTGTCCCGCGCCGCCGCCCGCACCAGGAAGGGGAAGGTCGCCCCCATCAGCGCGGCCGGTGGCGCCATGATCGCGAGGGCGATGAGGAGCTTGCCCGGCCACAGCCACTCCGGCGCCCGTTCCACCGCGTCGTAGAGCTTCGTGAACACGAAGGGGATTTCGCCGTAGACGAACATCGCCCCCCAGGCGAGCAGGGCGACGCCGAGCTGGATGCGGACCAGCTTCGCCAGGGTGCCGGCGGGACCGCCGCGCGACCAGGCCGCGTCGGCGCGCCGCCCGCCGAACCAGCCGCCGAGCCCGATGCCGGCGAGGAAGGCGAGGAGCATGATGCTGAAGGCGTAGGCGCTGCCGCCGAGCATGAGCACCATGAGGCGGAACCAGGCCACCTCGTAGAGCAGCGAGCTGAAGCCGGCCAGCAGCGCCAGCAGCGCCAGCCCGGCCATCCACGGCGGCGCCTCGGAGGCCGCCTCGTCGCGGGCCCGCGCCGGCCCGATGCGCCCGGCGCGCAGCCCGAGCCAGCCGGCCCCGATCAGCAGCGCGGCGTTGCCGGCCGCGGTGATCCAGGTCGTGTGCCGCAGGCCGTGGCCCGGCAGCAGCACGAAGCCGGCCAGCGCCACCCCGAGCACCGCCCCGAGGGTGTTGGCGCCGTACAGCTCGCCGACCCGGCGCCCGGCCTCGTCGGCGGCGGTGGCCGCGAAGCGCGCCAGAAGCGGCAGGGTGGCCCCCATCGCGATGGTGGGGGGCAGCAGGGCCAGGCCCAGCACGACGAACTGGGTGGCGGCGAAGATCGCCGGCGAGGGCCGGAGCGCCACCCACAGGTGCTCGTAGACCGGCGTGAGGGCCGCCACGATGCGGTCGAAGGCCAGGGCGTAGGCGCCGATCAGCCCCTCCAGCGCCGCGTAGGCCAGCAGCGGGTTCGACGCGCGGTCGGCGAGGCGGGCGCTGAGGAAGCCGCCGGCGGCCAGCCCCGCCATGAAGGCCGCCAGCACCGTGATCACGGCGACCTGGCTCGTGCCGACGACGAGGTGCAGCTCGCGTTCCCACAGGGTCTCGTACACGAGCGAGGTGGCGCCGCTCAGGACGAACAGCGGCACGAGGGCCGCCACCGCGCGCTGCCGCCGCAGGTCGGCGAGTTCCGGGAGGCTCGGGTCCATGGCGCCGCCCGTAGCCCGTGCCCCCGGCACCCGCCCACCGTCCCGGCGCCGGCGGGGCCGGTCGCGCCCCGGCTGTCGCCGTCCTTTCGCCCTTCTCCACGGCCGGTCGGCGCGGTTCACCCCGAGGGGATAGGGAAGCGCGGTACGATTCCTCGACCCGCACCCTCGGGCCCCCATGAAGCCCCTGTTCATCCACCAGAAGCTCGACTGGACCGTCGACCGGCTCGACGAGCAGGCCGCCGCCGCGCCCGACGACCCCCAGGTGCGGGTCGAGCTGGCCCGGGCCCTCGTCTCCCGCGCCCTGTTCCACGGCCGCGGCGAGCCCGACTTCACCGCCGCCCTCAACCACGTCCGCAAGGCGCTCGGGGAAGACCCGGCCAACGCCGAGGCCCTGGCCCTCGCCGGCCTGGCGCTCCTCGGCCTCGACCGCGACAAGGCCGCCTCCCGCTACCTCGGCCAGGCCGCCCGCGCGGACGAGGACCACCCCGTCTACCAGGTCGCCGCCGGCCTCGCCGCCGAGCGCAAGCGCGATCCCGGCGCCGCCGTGCGCCACTTCGAGCGCGCCTGCCGCCTCGCCCCGGAAGCCTGGGAGGCCCACCTGCTCCTCGGCCGCGCGCTCACCGCCCTCGCCCAGCAGCGCGGCCGCCCGCGCCGCCTCGTCGAGCGCGCCCAGTACCACCTCGTCCAGGCCCTCAAGCTCGACCCGCCGCCGCGCCTCCTCGCCCCGATCCTCCGCGACCTCGGCGTGAGCTGCATGTGGACGGGCCGCTTTCGCGAGGCCGAGCGCTTCTTCATCCGCCTGCGCGACCACGAGCGCTTCGCCCCCATCGCCCGCTACCACCTCGGCGAGGTCGCCTACCAGCTCGGCAAGTACAACAACGCCGTCCAGCACTTCCGCGCCTACCTGCGCGAGCGCCCCGACGACACCCGCGTCCTCGCGCGCATGGCGATGGCCTTCCTCCAGCTCGGCGACTTCAAGCGCGCCCGCGAGACGGCCCACCAGGCCCTCGTCGTCGATCCGGGGCACGTCGAGGCCCGCTACGCCCTCGGCTGCACGCTGCTCGAGGAGGGCGAGCCGGCCGAGGCGATCAAGACGCTTCGCGAGGCCCTCAAGGACCGCCCCGACCACCTGCCGAGCTACGTCGAGCTGGTCCGCATCCGGCGCACCTCCGGCGACGTGGGCTGGCTGACGAAGGCGCTGTCGGTCGAGGTCGCCAACTTCGACCGCCTCCCCTCGGCCAGCCGCCTCGACCCGCGCCGCGAGACCCGCCGGCGCATCCGCGTGCTCCTCGACGAGCTGCGCCACGTCGGTCCCTCCGCCATTCCCGCCATCCTCGCCGCGATCCACCGCACCCAGAACGAGGCCCTGCGCTTCCAGCTCTGGGAGGCCGCCTGCGCGCTCACCCAGGGCGCCGTCGCCGACGAGGTGGCCGTCGAGCTGCGCGCCGCCGGCGAGACCTTCGGCCCCGAGCTCGCCGGTCGCGCCCTCGCCGTGGCGGAGGCCCTGCCCGAACCCGTGCTCGCCGCCGGCCTCAAGATCACCGAGCGCGACCTGAAGCGCGCCGCCGTCGACCGCCACGGGCCCGCCCACGACGTGCGCGCCTACCAGCGCCACCTCGACGAGGAGAAGCGCCGCGCCCGCGCCCACCAGGCGCTCCTGCTCCTCGCCGTCGGCGTGCGCCGCAGCGCCTCGGGGCGGCGGCTCCTGTCCGACTGGGCCCAGGCCGCCGACAGCGAGCTGGCCGTGGCCGCCTGGACGGGCCTCGCCATGCAGGGCGACCCCGAGGCCGAGCGCCGCCTGCGCCGTCGCGCCGACACCCGCGGCGCCCGCCCGGTGGTCGACCGGCTGCTCCAGGAGGTCACCCCGCCCCAGAAGCACCGCGAGCCGCGCCGGGTCGGCGACGACGAGAAGACCCGCTGCTCGACCTGCGGGCGCCAGCCCTCCGAGGTCACCCACATGATGGCCGGCGGCAAGGTCGTGATCTGCGACCGCTGCGTGCTGCACGTCCGCCAGCACCGCCACACCCTCGCCGCCCCCGACGGCGCCGTCTGCGGCCTGTGCGGGCGCACCCCCTTCGAGTCGGCCGGCGTCTACCGCTACAACCGCGTCGACATCTGCGACGACTGCCTCCAGCTCAGCCTGGGCCTCCTCGAACGGGAGGAGGTCGAGCGCTTCCTCGCCACCTTCTGACGCCGGCGGGGGGCGCTTCAGGTCCCGAGGGCCGCCGCGAGGCGGGCCGCGGTGCCGACGTGCTCGCCCACCGGCGGCCAGGCGGCCGGGGCCTTCCACCGCGAGGCCGCCAGGCGCGCCCGCGCCGTCTCCTCGTCGAGGCCGGCCTTCGCCAGCGCCGCCTCGTACTCCGCCTCGGCCTTCGCCCGCGCCCGGTGCAGCATCATCAGGATGCGGCTCTGCACGTTGACCGCGCCGTCGCCGGTCGTCTCGATCGGCAGGAAGACCAGCTCGGGGTACAGCGCCGCCACCCGGCTCTGCACGCCGTCGCTCACCCCCGAGGAGGGCATGCAGCCGAAGGGCTTGACGCTCACGATCATGTGGACCTCGCGGTCCCGCACCATCTCGATGACCTTGCCGACCTCCATGTGGCCCTCGCCGCCGCGGACGTCGTTGTCGTAGTGGTCCCGCGCCAGGCGCGCGATCTCGTCCATGTCCGGCAGGCGGTGGCGCTCCAGCCCCGCCGCCCGGGCCATCGCCGGGAACACGACCCGCAGCGCCCGCTCCGCCGCCCACAGCATCGCGAGCTTCTTGTGGGGGCGCTTGCCCGCCAGCCCCTTCCGCGCCGCGTCGACGCCCTTCAGCTCCAGCCGCCGCAGGGTGTCGTGGCGGTTCTCCCAGATCATGAACAGCAGCCAGTTGACGATGGGCTGGATGTGGACCTCGGCGCCCTCGGCCTCGAGGAAGCGCTGCAGGCGGTAGTTGCCGTCGCCCTCGGTGGTCATGGCCCAGAACTCGCCGATGATCGCGACGCGAGGCTTGGGTTGGAGGCGGTCCACCTCCACGCGCCGCAGGATGCGCCCGGCCCGCCGCAGGGCGCGGATCACGCTGCGCCGCTCCGCGAGCGCCTCGCGGACGACGGCCCGCGCCTCGGCCAGGGCCGCATCCGTGCTGCCGGGCACGACCTCGTAGGGCCGGATGCGGTAGCCGAGGAGGTTGAGCACGTCGCCGGCGAGGAGCGCCCGCAGCACCGCCGAGAAGAAGGTCGGGTCGAAGGCGATGCCGTCGCCGGCCCCGGTGGCCTGCTTGATGCCGCCCTGCTGCTGGAACAGGAGCACCCGGAAGCCCGGGAAGCCGGCGTCGTGCAGCGCCTTGCGGTACTCCGTGACGTAGGTGCCGAAGCGGCAGGGACCGCAGGCGCCGGCGGTGAGGAAGACGTAGCGCCGCTCGATCTCCTCGGCGCTCATCCCCTCCTCGTCGCGCAGGCGGATCAGGAACTTCACGAGGTTGCCCACCGTGTACCAGGTGGGGTTGCACTGGCCGCGGTTGCCGTACTCCTTGCCGACGCGCAGCGCCTCGTCGTCGGGCACCGGCAGGGCCTCCACCCGGTAGCCGAGCCCCGCGAGGGCCCCGGTGAGCAGCGTGTCGTGGGCCAGGGTGAGCCCGCTGAGCAGCAGGGTGGTGTGGGCGCGCTCGGCGCGGGTGAAGGGCCGGGTGCGGCCGGCGGTCCAGTGGCGCGCGGCGCCCTCGGGAGGAGCGCCCGGGCCGGGGAGCGCCTCGGCCGAGATCGTGTCCTCGGCGATGTTCTCCTCGGAGATGCCGGTCTCGACAGGGCTTTCGTGGATGCCTTCTTCCGTGGGGTGCGTCATCGGGGGCTCCGGGGTGGTTCAGCGGGCCGCGGGGGCCGCGTCGAGGCGCGCGTCGGCGAGGCGCTCCGCGAGCCGTTCCAGCGAGTAGGCGAAGGTCCGCACGCGGATCTGGATCGAGCCGCCGGGCTTGTTGGCGTCGATGTCGTGAATGCGCGCCGCCGGGGTGCCCGCCGCGTCGAGGATGTTGTCGATGAGGCCGTAGGTCGGCGCGTCGTGGCCGCACTTGAAGCTCGACAGGTCGAGGACCGCCACGTTCGGGTGCCGCGCGGCGAACTTGGCGGCCCAGACCTTCTGCACGCTGTTGGCCGAGTAGTTCTCCGGCCACACGTCGCGCACGTCCCAGGGGTCGGCGATGCGCCCGGCCCGCACGTCCTCGCCGAACCAGCGCATCAGCTCGTCGCGGTCCTTGGGGATCGAGCGAATCGACAGCACCGGGTAGCCGAGGGCCTGGAACTCCTCGGGGATCTCGTGGGAGATGCCCGGGTCGTCGTGGTAGGGCCGCCCGAGCAGGAGCAGCACCACCCGGCCCTCCCGCTCGGCGGCCTCGAGGATGGCCCGGCCGCGTTCCTGCATGCGCCGGTCGAACTCCGCGAGGGCCCGGAGCCCCTGGTCCACGGCGAAGTCGGACTCGTCCCGCGTCACGCGCAGGCGCTCCCCCCAGGTCTCCCACATCTGCTGCCGCAGGAGGTGGGGCTCGTTGAGGGTGACGCTCGGATCGAGGTACTCGACGCCGGCCCGCGCGAACAGGTCGGTCTCCTTGGTGAAGGCCGCCTTCACGACGTTGGGCGAGCCGGCGACGATGGGGCAGCTCGCGTCGTCCACCGTGTGCGTCACGAAGCTCGGCACGTGGGTGATGCAGGGGAAGAAGATCCAGTCCAGGGGGCCGGCGCGGCGGTCGCGGTGCTTGCGGAACAGCAGCTCGTGGACGTGGGCGACGGCGACCTTGGACGGGAAGCACGGGTCGACCGAGCCGTAGCGCGCCCCCTCCTGGAAGCCGCGCTCGGTGGTGGTGCTCGAGAACACGACGTGGCGCGGCGGCAGGCCGAGGGTCTCGAAGTAGGTGCGCCACAGGGGGCCGGTGCTGTAGAGGTTGAGCACCCGGGGGATGCCGACCCGGCGCTCGCGCCGCCAGCGGGCGTCGGCCTCGCTCGACCGGCGGAAGCCCCGGCGCACCCGCCGCCGCACGACGGGCCCGATGCGGAGCAGCCGCCGCACGGCGACGTCGCGCACCGGCGAGCCGGCCGCGGGCAGGGGCTCGGGCTCGTAGAAGTGGCGGAAGGCGAGGCGGGCCTCCTCGGCGACGAGGTTGGGATGCGCCTCCCGGCGGCGCCGGGCCTCGCGGGCGAGGCGCTTGAGGGCCTCCTCGTCCTCCACCGTCCCCTTTTCGCAGGAAAAGCCGCTGATCGTGCGGCTCGTGCCCCCGTCGGGGGTGCGGGTGTCGATGAAGGTGCGGCTGCACAGGTTCGGGCAGAAGCGGCAGCGCGTGCTCTCGTCGGTGCGCGTCGTGTAGGACAGCGCGATGGCCGCCTCCAGCCCGACGAAGCGGCTGCTCCCGCGGCGCCGCACCACCCGCAGGGCCTCGAAGGCCGCGCCGATGGCCCCGGCCTCCCCGGGGTGGGGGTGGACCCGCACCACCGCGTCGGGCACGCGCTCCCGGATGTAGTCCACCTGCGCCTTGACCGCGGCGAGGTTGTACTGCGTGCCCCCCTGGAGCACGAAGACCCGCCCGAAGCGCGCCAGCCGCGGCACGCCGACGACGTACTGCCAGACGTTCTTCGGCAGCACCATCGCCAGCCCGGCCAGCATCTCCTCGCGGGTGAAGCCCTCCTTCTGGAAGTTCACGCGGTCGGCGTCGAGGAAGACGGCGCAGCCGTAGCTGAAGCGGGGGCTCAGCTTCGCCCGGAAGGCCACGTCGGCGTAGTCGCGCACGTCGAGCCCGAACTGGTCGGCCATCGCCTGCAGGAGCATCCCGTTGCCGGCGGAGCACTGGTTGGACAGCTTGAAGTCCTTCATGTCCCCGTCGCGCAGGAACAGCACCTTGATGTCCTGCCCGCCGATGTCGCAGACCACGTCGGCGTCGGGCACGTAGCGCAGGGCCGAGCGCATGTGGGCGATGGTCTCGACGAGGTTGGCGTCGGCCCGCAGGGCGTCGTCGAGCACCCCGGCGGCGTAGCCGGTGGCCCCGAAGGCGACGACCTCCAGCCGCGCGCCCTGGTCGTGGACGTGGTCGCGCAGGGCGGCGAGGAGCTCCTTGGTGTCCTGGATCGGGTTGCCCTTGGAGAGCTGGTAGGCCTTGGCGAGCACCCGGCCGTCCTCGCCGACGAGCACCGCCTTGGACGAGGTGGAGCCGCCGTCGAGGCCGATGGCGGCGCGCACCGTCTCGCCGGGCCGGAAGCGGGCCGGCTCGAAGGGGGGCAGGGCGTACTCGGCGCGAAAGCGGGCGAGCTCCTCGGCGTCGCGCACCAGGGGCGGGCCGGCGGCGTCGCCGAGGCGGGCGGCGCGGCCGTGCTGGATGTAGCGGTCGAGGCCGGCGAGGCCCCGGAAGGCAGCCGGCGCCCGCGCCGCGTCGGCCAGCCCGGCGGCCACCGCGCCGAAGGCGGCGTAGTACTGGGCGTTGTCGGGGACGACCACCAGCTCCTCGACCGGCGCCTCGGGGACGGCCACCTCCCGCTCGGCCCACACCTCGGGAATGCGGTGCCGCCAGGCCGCCTGCAGGAAGGGCAGGTAGGTGTTGGGCCCGCCGAGGAGCAGCACCTTCGGCAGCAGCGTGTTTCCCCGCGTCAACACCGAGAGGTTCTGGAGGACGATGGCGTCGGCGAGGGAGTTGAGCACCTCCTCGGCCGGCACCCCGGTCTTGACGAGGTTGACGATGTCCGTCTCGGCGAAGACCCCGCACTTGGCGGCGACGTGGTGCAAGCGCTCCGGGTCGTAGGCGATGTCGGCCATCGCCTCGGGAGGCAGGCCCACCTTGACCATGCACTTGTCGATGGTGGCGCCGGTCCCCGAGGCGCACTTGTCGTTCATCGAGGTGATCACCTGCCGCTCGCCGGTGCGCGGGTCCTCGCGGAACAGGATGATCTTGGCGTCCTGCCCGCCCAGCTCGACGACGGAGCGCACGTCGGGGTGCAGGCGCTCCACCGCCAGGGCCACGGCGTTGACCTCCTGCACGAAGCGCGCCCCGAGGGGCTCGGCGAGGGGGCCGGCGCCGCTGCCGGTGACGAACAGCCGCACGGCGCCGGGCTCGTCCCAGGGGGCCGCGGGGAGGTCGGCGCGAATGCGCTCGAGGAAGGCCCGCACCGTCTCGGGTTGGCGGGTCTCGTGGCGCCGGTAGTCCCGCCAGAGGATCGGCAGGTCCGGGTCCGCGGCGTCCACCACCACCGCCTTCACGGTGGTGGAGCCGACGTCGAGGCCGATGGCGAGGCGCGGTTCGGCGAGGGTCTCCGCCGGGAGGCCGGTGGGCGCGCCGTCTTCGCGGCCGGGGGAGCGGTGCGGGGGAGTCGGGCTTGCGGGCATGGTTCTCCCGAGGGCGCGACGAATGACTGACACGTCAGTCTAGCTGCCCCCCCGGCCTACCCCGATGCGCCGACCGGGCAAGCCGGGCCAGGGAGGTGGAGGGGGAGACGCGGCATCGTGCCGCGTCCTTGGAGGTGGAGAGGTAGACGCGGCATCCTGCCGCGTCCTTGGAGGTGGAGAGGTAGACGCGGCATCCTGCCGCGTCTACGTCGGCGCGCGGTGGAAGGAGCGCCGCCGTACCGTGCGGCGCGGTCGATGAGGCGGGAGGATGCGGCGTCTGCCGGGGTCGCGATGCGCGGGCGGCCGGAGCGCCTCGGCGCCTCGGCGCCTCGGCTCCCTACAGGCCCTTGCCGTCCGGGGCCTGGCAGGTGGCGCGGGGCAGCGCCTCGGCGAAGTCGAAGTCCGGGTCGTTGGCGGCGTCGTGGCAGCCGGTGCAGCGCTCCGGCGTGATGGCGCGGCCGTGCACCGAGCGGTCGTCGGGGTGGCCGCCCATGGGGCCGTGGCAGGCCTCGCACTGCACGGCCTTGAACTTGCGGATGTTCGTCTCGGTGGGCTCGCCGAAGCCGCCGGGCTCGCCGAAGCCGGTGGAGTGGCAGGGGATGCACTCCGGGTTGTCGTCCTCGCGGCGCAGCAGCAGCGCCTCCCAGGCCCGGGCGTGCTTCGTGAAGGCCCAGCGCGCCATCTCCTTGGTGTGGCAGTTCACGCAGGCTCCGCTCGCGGCGTAGCGCGGCTCGCGGGGCTTCGGGGGCGCGGCGGCCCGGGCCTCGGCCCGGCTCATCGCGTGGGCCTTGAAGCGCTCGATGGCCCGCGCGAGGTCGTCGGGCGCTCCGCCCTCGACCGGCTCGTCGAGGTCGGCCTCCAGCGGCACGGTGACCGCCCAGGCGAGGTTGCGGCCGCGGGCCTCCTCGGCGAAGCGGCGCTCCAGCTCGGCGAGGCGCGGCGGTTTCTCGCCGGTGCGCCGCGCCTGCTCCCGCAGGGTGAGGCGGTCGCGCCAGTCCTGCTCCGGCGGGCGCAGCACCGGCGGGTGCGCGCTCGTCGTCCCGAGCACCATGCGGATCACGCGCACGTGCCGCCCGCGGTCGGTGGTCTCCACCACCAGCGCGCCGCCCCCCGGCGGCGACCACGGCGGGTCCAGCGACTCGCCGGCGGTGGTCAGCACCAGGTCCACGCCCGGCACCTCGGCGGCGACGGCGTGGCTCGCCTGCTCGGGCATCACCCCGAGCACCACCACCAGGTCGAGGCCGTCGGGCAGGCGGGCCAGCCCGTCGCCCGCGGCGGCCACCGGGTCGAGCACCTCGGCCACGCCGGAACCGGCGGGGAGCGTGCCGCCGCTCACGCCGATCACGCCGACGGCGAGCCCGTCCCGGCGCAGCACCGTCGCCGCCGGCAGCAGCGGCGCGCCCTTCTCGTCGCGCCAGCTCGCGTTCACGAGGCGCGGGCCGGAGTTCGCGCGGGCCAGGCGCGCCAGCCGGTCGAGGCCCACCGCCATCAGGTCCGAGGGCCCCGGCGTCCAGGCGTCCAGCCCCACCTCCCGCGCGAGGTCGAGGATGAGGTCGGCCCGCTCCGCCCGGTTGGCGGGCCGCTCGGTGGCGAGCCCGCGCAGCAGCATCTCGCCGGCGTCGAGGTGGAACACGGTCGTCTCGGCCCGCAGCTCCTCGAGCAGGTTGCGCCGCCGGAGAAAGCCCCCCGTCGGGTTGGTCGGGCAGCCGCAGGGGTCGATCTCGCCGCGCACCTCGCCGGTCAGCGCGATGGCGAGCTCGCGCAGGGGGCGTTCCTCCCCGCGCGGGAGCTCGGCGACGCGGCGCTCGGGCAGGGGCGGCAGGGCCGAGACGTCGGGAGCCGCCGGCGGGGCCTCGTCGCCGCAGGCCCAGGCGAGCAGCAGCGCCGCGAGGACGGCGAGGAGCCGCCCCCAGGGCGTCGCGCCGCCGGGTTCGGGGCCTGCAAAAAAGCTGTGCGAGGGAGCCGGCATCGTTGACCCCCGAGCATAGTCCGGGCACCCTCCAAGGGTCAGGGTGGCCGCGACCGGGTGCCGCGCGGCGGTCGGCGGGCCGCCCGCGCGAGGACGGCATGATCGCGACGCTCCTGGGCATTTCCCTCGGTCTTCTCGGCCCCTCCGACGCCTTCGCCTTCCGCGACGACGGCGCCACCCCCCTCGGCGAGGAGCCGGTGCGCCTGCGCCGCGTCCACGTCGGCCGGCAGGCCCGCCTGCGCGCCGGGGCGGCCTGGCAGGGCTTCGTCGCCGGCGAGGGGGCCGGCTGGCAGGTCCGCTTCGACGAGAAGGCCGGCACGCCCCTGGCCGCCTGGGGCCCGGGCATCGACCTGGGCGTCTCCGGCGACGACCCCGACGCCACCGCCGCGGCGCTCCTCGACTTCTTCGCCCGCCACGCCGACCTCATCGGCGTCTCCGTCGACGACCTCCGCCTCGCCGCCGTGCGCCCCGCCCGCGAGCACACGGTCTACCGCTTCGACCGCGTGGTGCCGCTGCCGGACGGCGCCTGGGACGGCGGGGTCGACGGCGGCGACCTCGGCGGGGCCGGCGTCGGCGACCCCGGCCTGCCGGACCCGGAGGCCCCCGACGGCGCCGACTCCCCCCTGTGGGAACTCGCCCGCTGGGGCGAGCCGGTGGTCTGGGGCGGCGCGCTGGTCGCCCACGTCCGCGACGGCCGCCTGTTCATGTTCCGCGCCGAGACGTACCCGGGGGCCGAGGCCGCCGCCTCGGAACCCCTCGTCGACGCCGACGACGCCATCGCCATCGCCGTCGAGCAGGGCCTCGCTCCCCAGGCCGAGCACGCCGTGGACGGCGCGGTCCTCGTCGTCTTCCCGCGAGAGGCCGGCAGCGGCCTCGACCACCGCCTCGCCTGGGCCGTGCTCAGCCGCACCGGGTCGCCGCGCGGCGACTGGCTCGCCTTCGTCGACGCCCGCACCGGCGAGCTGCTCAACGTCTCCAACCGCGTGCGCTTCCTGTCGGGCACGGTGTACGGCGAGCACGACACGCGCACCGTCGACGGCGACACGAGCGTCTCGCCGCTGCCGGGCTTGCGGGTCAGCAGCTCGGCGGGCAGCACCTACGCCGACGACGACGGCGCCTTCAGCCTGTCGGGCTCCGGGCTCAGCGTCGACGGCCTCGTCGGCGACTACGTGAGCGTCCGCAACCGCGCCGGCCGCAACGGCGGCGCCTCCTGGACCGACGGCGACTACACCCTCACCGAGGCCGACGCCACCCTGGGCGAAATCGACTCCTACGTGTTCATCGAGCACATGCGCGCCTGGGGCGAGGCGCACGCCCCCGACCTCGGCATCGTCACCGACGGCATCGCCTCCAACGTCAACATGAACTCCTACTGCAACGCCTACTACGACGGGAGCGTCAACTTCTACCGCTCCGGCGGCGGCTGCAACAACACCGCGCGCATCGCCGACGTCGAGTACCACGAGTGGGGCCACGGCCTGCACGCCTACGCCGCCGGCACCTGGTACGTGGACGGCTCGCTGGGCGAGGGGGCCGGCGACACCACCGCCTTCCTCCAGACCGGCGACTCCGAGATCGGGCCGTACTTCTGGACCAGCGGCGAGCCGGTGCGCGACGTGGAGCCGGATCGCGTCTACCCCGACGACTGGGTCGGCGAGGTCCACGAGGACGGGCTGATCTTCGCCGGCGCCATGTGGGACCTCTACCAGATCCTCGCCGGCACCGAGGGCGACGAGGAGGCCCGCGCCATCGTCAGCGACATCTTCGTCGACGCCCTGCGGACCAACCCCTCGATCGACACGTCCTACGACGCGGTGGTCGCCGCCGACGACGACGATGGCGACCTGTCCAACGGCACCCCGCACTACTGCGCGATCATCCGGGCCTTCGGCGAGCACGGCCTCGGGCCGGGGCAGGGGACCAGCCTGCTGCAGCTCGGCCACGACCCGCTCCGCAACCAGCCCGACACCGCCGACGGCTACCCGGTCGAGGCCGAGGTGGTGAACACGGGCTCGGCCTGCGCCGACGCCGAGATCCGCTCGGCGGTGGTCGTCTGGTCGGCCGACGGCGGCGAGAGCTGGCAGGAGACCCCGCTCGACGTGAGCGACGGCGTGGTGAGCGGCGAGATCCCCGCCGTCGACCCCGAGACGGTCGTGTCCTACTACATCGAGGTGGACGGCGGCGAGGCCGGCACCGTCACCGCGCCCTCCGGCGGGGCGATCAACCCCTTCAGCTTCTACGTGGGCAACACCGAGGAGATCCGCTGCGACTCCTTCGAGCTCGACGACGGCGGCTACACGCACGAGCTGCTCGGCGGCGACGACGAGGAGGGGGCCGACGACTGGCAGTGGGGCACGCCGCAGGGCCTGTCCGGCGACCCGGACTTCGCCTGGAGCGGCGACCGGGTCTGGGGCAACGATCTCGGCGGCGGAAACTACGACGGCGCCTACCAGAACAGCAAGCACAACCGCCTGAGCAGCGCCCCCTTCGACGTGAGCGGCGAGGACCGGGTGGTGGTGCAGTTCCGGCGCTGGCTCACGGTGGAGGACGGCTACTACGACCAGGCCAGCGTGCTCGCCAACGACGCGGTGATCTGGCAGAACCACGCGACGAGCCGGTCGATCGGCGACGAGCACACCCAGGACGAGCAGTGGGCGCCGGCCACCTTCATCGTCGACCTCGACGGGGCCGACAGCCTCACCCTGGCCTGGGACCTCCAGAGCGACGGCGGGCTCACCTTCGGCGGCTGGAACATCGACGACGTGTGCGTCTACCGCATCGCCGCGCCCACGCCCGCGGACCCGGGCGACACCGGCGGGCCCGAGGGCGGCCCGGCCGGGCTCGCCGGCGGCGAGCTGACGGGCTGCGGGTGCAGCAGCGCCGGCGGCGGGTCGGCCTTCGCCCTCGCCTCGCTCCTCGGCCTGCTCGGCCTGGCGCGGAGGCGCGAGGGAGGCGCGTGATCCTCGCGGCGCTGCTCGCCGTCGCGGCGGCCCGGGCCGAGCTGCCGCCGCCGGACTACCGCGAGGAGCTCGGCGAGCGCGCCGCCGCCGACGTCGCGGCGATGGCGGCCGACGGAGACGTCGACGGCGCCGTGCGCCTCGCCCGGCGCTTCACCCGCGAGGTCGCTCCCCTCCCGGCGGTGCTCTACGAGGAGGGCCTGGCGCTCTACCGCGCCGGCCGCACCGACGCGGCGCTGCGGGCCTACGACCGCTGCCTGGAACTCGACCCGAACCACGCCGCCGCCCGCTACGACCGCGGCGAGATCCGCCTGGCTCGCGGCGACCTCGACGGCGCCCGCGAGGACTTCGCCGTCGCCGCCCGCGAGGCGCCCGACCACTGGGCCGTCCACTTCCGCCTCGCCCACCTCGCCGCCCTCGACCGCGACCCCCGCGCCTTCGAGGCCCACCTCCTCGACGCGCTGCGCCACGGCTTCGACTTTCGCACCATCGTCGACGACCCCCAGTGGAAGGCCTGGGCCCGCGACCCGGAGCTCGGCCCGGTGCTCGAACGCCTCATCGTGGTCTACAGCGACGAGGCCCTCCTCGACCGCCTCCGCGCCCCGGCGGACGCCGGCGCGGATTGACCCTCCGAAAAGCGCGACCGCCCGGCCGCGAGGCGCGACCGGGCGGGGCTTCGGGTGAGGGGACGCCGTGAGGATCAGGCGTCGTCCTCGTCCTCCTCGGCCTCGGCGACCAGGGCCTCGGTGGTGAGCAGCAGGCCGGCGACGCTGGCGGCGTTCTGGAGGGCCGAGCGGGTCACCTTGGTCGGGTCGATGACGCCCATCTCGAACAGGTCGCCGTACTCCATGGTGCGGGCGTTGAGGCCGAAGGCGCCCTCGCCGGCGCGCACCTTCTCGACGACGATGCTCGGCTCGCCGCCGGCGTTCTTGACGATCTGGCGCAGGGGCTCCTCGATGGCGCGGCGGATGATGTCGACGCCGAAGCGCTCGCCCTCGGTGCACTCCACCGCGTCGAGGGCCTCGAGGGCGCGGATGAAGGCCACGCCGCCGCCGGGGAGGATGCCCTCCTCGACCGCCGCCCGGGTGGCGTGCAGGGCGTCCTCGACGCGGGCCTTGCGCTCCTTCATCTCGACCTCGGTGGCCGCGCCCACGCGGATGACGGCCACGCCGCCGGCGAGCTTGGCGAGGCGCTCCTGGAGCTTCTCGCGGTCGTAGTCCGAGGTGGTCTCCTCGATCTGGGTGCGGATCTGGGCCATGCGGGCCTGGATCTCGGCCTCGGTGCCGTTGCCGTCGATGATCGTGGTGTGGTCCTTGGTGATCACGACCTTGCGGGCGGTGCCCAGGTCGCTGAGCTCGAGGTTCTCGAGCTTGATGCCCAGCTCCTCGGCGATCATCTTGCCGCCGGTGAGCACGGCGATGTCGCCGAGCATCTGCTTGCGGCGGTCGCCGAAGCCCGGGGCCTTGACGGCGGCGCACTGCAGCGTGCCGCGCAGCTTGTTGACCACGAGGGAGGCCAGCGCCTCGCCCTCGACGTCCTCGGCGATGACGAGGATGGGCTTGTGGGCGTTGTGGACCTTCTCGAGCAGCTTCATGAACTCGCGCAGCGAGGAGATCTTCTTCTCGTGGATCAGGATGTAGGGGTCCTCGAGGACGACCTCCATGCGCTCCGCGTCGGTGACGAAGTAGGGCGACAGGTAGCCGCGGTCGAACTGCATGCCGTCCACGGTGTCGAGCTCGGTCTCGAGGCCCTTGTTCTCCTCGACCGTGATCACGCCCTCCTTGCCGACCTTGTCCATCGCCTCGGCGATCATGCTGCCGATGGCGGCGTCGCCGTTGGCCGAGATCGTGCCGACCTGGGCGATCTCCTTGTTGTCGCTGATCTCGCGGGACTGCTTCTTGAGGTGGTCGACCACGGCGTCGACGGCCTTGTCGATGCCCCGCTTCAGCTCCATCGGGTTGTGGCCGGCGGTGACCAGCTTGAGGCCCGTGCGGAAGATGCTCTGGGCGAGCAGGGTGGCGGTGGTGGTGCCGTCGCCGGCCACGTCGCTGGTCTTGGAGGCCACCTCCTTGACCATCTGCGCGCCCATGTTGGTGAACTTGTCCTCGAGCTCGATCTCCTTGGCGACGGTGACGCCGTCCTTGGTGACGACCGGGGCGCCCCAGGACTTCTCGATGACGACGTTGCGGCCCTTGGGGCCGAGGGTGACCTTCACCGCGTCGGCGAGGGTGTCCACGCCGTTGAGCACCTTGTTGCGGGCGTCGATGTCGAAGAGGATTTCCTTGGCAGGCATGAACGATTCTCCTTGGCGGGTTGACCCATCTGGGGAAAAGCTGTGAAGGGATGCTCAGGAGACCCCGAGCGCGCGAGGTGTTGCACCGGAAGCGGACCGGAGCGGGCTACTCGACGACGCCGAGGATGTCCTCCTCGCGGAGGATGAGGCGGTCCTCGCCGTCCACCTTGATCTCGGTGCCGGCGTACTTGCCGAAGACGACGCGGTCGCCGACCTTCACCGAGAGCGGCGTGGTCTTGTCGCCGTCGGCGCGGCCGCTGCCCACCGCCAGCACGATGCCTTCCACGGGCTTCTCGGCGGCGGTCTCCGGCAGGTACAGGCCGCCGGCGGTCCGGGTCGACTCCTCGACGCGCTTGACGAGGACGCGGTCGAACAGGGGGCGGATCGAAGTCATCTCCTCAATCTCCTTGGCCTGGTGCCGTAGCGGGGAGGGATGGCCCCGGGGGGTCCGGGGTTTCCCGAGCCGGGAGCCGCGCGGCCCCGGCGGGGGCGCCGGAGGAGCCCCGCGTGGGCGCACTCCGGGCTGGCTCGCACAGGTAGGCACCGGCGTCGGGGGGTCAAGGGAGCGCGAAAAAAAAACCGGACCGGGAGAGAGAGCCGAGGATTCGAGATGCGAAGCGCCCTGATCCTGCACGAGGACCTCTACGAGCTGTTTCGCGAGCGGGTGGACACCGCCGCCGAGCACCGCGGGCGCCCGATCAGCGAGGAGGGGGAGTGGTACCTCGCCGACCTCCTCGTCGACCGGGGCACCGGGGGCACGGCCTCGCCGCCGACGCTGGCCGAGCTGGCGCTGCGGGTCGCCCCGGGCGCCGCGGTGGAGTCCCTCCGGGAGCTGGGCGACGAGGCCCTCTACGTGTCGGGCTTCCAGCGCCGCACCCTCGCCCGCAGCCGGGTGGGGCTCGACTACTACCTCGAGATGGGGGCGCTGGCCTACGAGCGCCTGAGCCGCCTGCTGCGGGCCCCGGCGCCGCCGGGCGACGTGGAGGGGCCGGCGCTGGACGCGATCTTCGAGGAGCTGGCGCGCACCTTCGACGCCTGCTCCGACATCCTCCGCGAGGTGCAGCAGTCCCTTTTCGGCGGGGGGGCCGGCGGCTCCCTTGACGGGGCCCCCGGCGGACAGTAGACCTCCGAGGCTTGCCCGCCCGAGCCGG
This sequence comes from Deltaproteobacteria bacterium, assembly GCA_015489145.1. Lineage (GTDB taxonomy): Bacteria > Myxococcota_A > UBA796 > UBA796 > UBA2385 > S143-5. The sequence goes on along the minus strand of WGAH01000482.1, from coordinate 459 downwards.
GGCGGAGGTGTGCCGGTCGTCGGTGGGCCCGCCGCGGCCCCCACGCCGGACGGAGCCCCCGGCGGCGCGGAAGGAGAACCCCATGGCGCGCATCACGGTGGAAGACTGCCTCGAGCAGATCCCCAACCGCTTCTCGCTCGTGCTCATCGCGGCCGAGCGCACCAAGCAGCTCCTCAAGGGCGAGGAGCCCCTCATCGACGACGAGCGCTCCAACAAGGAAGTCGTCACGGCGCTGCGCGAGATCGCCGCCGGCAAGGTGCGCGCGGACACCTCGGCCTTCGACGAGAACGAGAACCTGCGCGGTTTCGCCGGGCCGGTCAGCCGCGACGACCTTCCCCCCGCGGCCGACGACGCGGGCCTCCCGCCGATGGCCGACGACGACCTTCCCCCCGCGGCCGACGACGACCTCCCCCCGCTGGCCGACGAGGCCTGATCCCCCCGCCGAGGAGCGACGACGAT